>DASQCE010000380.1:0-10650 GCA_035634855.1 Mycobacterium sp. | reverse complement strand
GTCGTCCTCGTCGTCGACGGTGTAACCAAGATCGCTGGTCGAAAGCATGTTGAGGTCGAGCTCGGGCATCGCCCGAAAATATCAGGCCGACACCGGGTGCGTTAGCGGACGATCCAACGCGTGGCTACGCGGGCGTGTGCTCGATCCGGTCGATGCGTAGCATCCGGGTGAGCACCATCTCGGGCTGCCTCGCCTCGACGCAGCTGTGGGCCAGCATTCTGTTGTTGCCCCGGACGTAGGGTGGCGACGTGGACGTGTTGGTCGGTATTGATATGGGGACAGGGAGTACGAAGGGCGTACTCGTGGACGCCTCCGGCTCGGTTCTGGCTTCTGAGACAGTCGCCCACTCGATGGACCTGCCACGGCCGGGGTGGGCCGAGGTGGACGCCGAGGGTATGTGGTGGCGCGAGGTCTGCGACATCAGCTCCAAACTGATGGCCGCGGTTCCGTCAGGGGCCAACGTCGCGGGTCTGTGCGTCAGCGGGGTTGGGCCGTGTCTCGTGTTGTGCGACGACGACCTGCGACCATTGCGTCCAGCCATCCTGTACGGCATTGACACCCGCGCAACGGCCGAAATCGACTTGCTGACTGAAGAATTCGGTGGACAGAAGATACTCGACCGGGCCGGCACGTTGCTGTCGAGCCAGGCCGTCGGGCCGAAACTGGAGTGGGTGTATCGCCACGAGCCCGAGGTGTTCGAGCGCGCCAGCGGTTTTTACGGGTCCAACTCGTACGTCGCGGCGAAGCTCACCGGTGAATACATTCAGGACCACCACACCGCCAGCCAGAGCGATCCGCTATACCTAACGCGGGATCTCGACTGGAATACGCAATGGGCACAGCGCATCTGCCGCCATCTGGCATTGCCGCGGCTGGTCTGGCCGGGCGAGGTGGTCGGCACGGTGCACGCCGACGCCGCCGAAGCCACACATATTCCACAGGGCACGCCGGTGGTCGCGGGCACCGTCGACGCGTATTCGGAGGCGTTCTCGGTGGGGGTCCGTCATCCCGGCGATCTCATGCTGATGTACGGCTCCACGATGTTTCTCGTCCAGATCATCGATGAGTATTACACCGATCCGGCCCTGTGGACGACCACCGGCGTCGAACCTCGCACGCTGGCACTGGCCGCGGGGACCTCGACCGCGGGCAGCCTGATCAACTGGCTGCAGACGATCACCGGCGGCGCATCGTTAGAGGCCCTCATGGAGGAGGCACAAGCCGTGCCACCGGGCAGCGATGGACTGTTGATGTTGCCCTACCTCGCCGGCGAGCGAACCCCCGTTTTCGACCCCCATGCGCGGGGCATTTTCGCCGGACTCACTTTGCGGCACGGCCGGGGACACCTGATCCGCGCCGCCTACGAGGGAATCGCCTTCGGAATTCGGCAGATCCTCGAGCGATTCGACGACGCGCACACCGCAAAGCGCACGGTGGCAGTTGGTGGCGGATTGCGCAGTCCGATCTGGGCGCAGACGGTCAGCGACGTCACCGGCCGAGCCCAGCTCGTGCCGGAGCAGGCCATCGGCGCCAGCTATGGTGACGCTCTGCTGGCCGCCATCGGCGTGGGTCTGGTGCCCCCGACGACCGACTGGGCGAAGATCGCCCGCGAGATCAAGCCCGATCCGGGCAACCACGAACGCTACAGCGAGGTATACGCCACCTGGCGTGAGCTGTACCCAGCCACGAAAGAGCAGATGCATCGCTTGGCGGCGAGCGACTCGGCGCCGGATCACCCCATTGTGTAGCCGCCGTCGACCGGGATGTCCACACCGGAGATCATGCTGGCCGCATCGGAGGCCAGCCACAGCACGGTGTCGGAGACCTCACGGGGAACGGCGAAGCGCCCCAAGGGTATCCGCGCTAACATTGGCGCTGCCTTCGACTCTTCACCCCACACTCGCTGACCCATCTCGGTGAGCACCACCGTCGGGCACACCGAGTTGGCACGGATCCCGTACCGGCCGAGTTCGCGGGCCAGCACCTTGGTCGCCATCACGAGGCCTGCCTTGGACGCGCAGTACGCGTAGTGGTCGGGCAGCGGAGCAAGCGCCGCGGCGGATGCGACCGTGATGATCGATCCACCGGTGCCCTGGGCGACCATCGCCTTGCCCACCGCCGACGCGAGCAGGGCCGGGGCGCGGAGATTGATCGCGATCGTGTCGTCGAACTTGTTCGGATCGGTGTCAGTGGCCGGCTCGGGATAAGAGATTCCGGCGTTGTTGACGAGGATGTCCAACCCGCCGAACGCGCCCGCCGCCTGTTGAGCCAGCCTCATCGGCGCGTCATGCTCTGCGAGATCGATTGCGGCGGTGGCGATCTGGGCTCCGAACTCCTCGGTGAGGGCCGATTCGGCCAAGCTCAGTGCCGCGCGGTCACGTCCGCTCAGGATGAGTTTCGCACCGGCGGCGGCGAAGGTCCGGGCGATGTCGGCGCCGATGCCCTTGGTGGCGCCGGTGATCAGCGCCCGTTTGCCGTCGAGGCGCAGACTGGTGGACGCGGATTCAGTGTGTGTCATCTGGCAGATTCGGGCTTTCGAGTATGGCGTTGGCGGTCGCGGGATCGGTGACGAGTTGGTTGAAGTACCCCCCGAGTGCGCCGCCGATGATCGAGTCGATCTTGTCCTTGCCCACTGCCACGGCGATGGTGACCGGGATGTGGCGCAGCGCCTCGAGTTCGATCGCGATCAGACGCCCGCGACCTTCGAAGTCGACCGGTTGGCCTGCCCGGTCGTAGAACCGCGAGCAGACGTCGCCGACGGAGGCCCGCAGCGAATCCGAGCCGACCGGAACGAACCTCGGGATGTCCGAACGCATCAGCGGGGGCGCCCCGACTCCCATCAGCGCGCATCGGGCACGCGGCCACAGATGCAGCACGCGCTGAATGGTGGGGTCGTTGAGCAGTGACGGGTACAGGTCCGGCCCGGGCAGTGCGGGCGCGAAGAGATAGCTCGGTCGGCCACCGATCCGATTGGCGACCAGCCGGGTGATCTCGTTGGTTTGGTACCACTCCTCGGGCTGATCGTTTCCCCCGACGGTGGGTGCGACGACGACGCCCGGCAGCGGCGTGAGCTCGAACTTGGCGACCTCGTAGACCGTGCGGCCGGACGACACCAGCAGCACGTCGCCTGCCAGCAGGCCCGCCCCGGCCAGTGCCCGGCCAACGGCGGGTGCGAGCGTGCCGCCCATCACGTCGACGACGCCGCGGCCGGCCCCGGGGTTCGGGAGGGGAAGGCTCAGGTAGACGGTGGTCAGGCCGAGGGCCCGCGCCAGTCGATCGGCCAGGTCGCCCGATGTCGCCTCCTGGGGCGGCACCACCTCGATGCGCACGATGCCCTGACGCTTCGCCTCCGCCAACAGGCGGCTGACGGTCGCGCGGCTGGTCCCCAATTGGGCGGCGACCTCGGCCTGCGTGGCGTCTTCGGTGTAGTACATCTTTGCCGCCGCGTAGAGCACCGATGGCGCGAAATGCCCAGCGTCGACGTCTGATGGGCCATCACGGCCGGTCAGGCCGGTGTTCCGGGCAGCCCGGGGCATGGCCTCAGTATGGCACGTGAACGTTTGTTCGTGAATAGAATTTCGCTGCACATTCGTTCTGGACATTTGTGCAAAGACTGGGTTAGTGTGTTTCAAACCACACCAGAACGTGTATGTGAGCTGTGAAGGCTTGACCGCGAGATCGACGTCGGGAGGAAGCTGATGACCGAACAAATTCCCGAAAAAATGCAGGCCGTGGTGTGTCACGGGCCGCACGATTACCGACTCGAGGAGGTCGCGGTCCCGGAGCGAAAGCCCGGCGAAGCCCTGATCCGGGTGGAGGCGGTTGGAATCTGCGCGAGTGACCTGAAGTGTTACCACGGCGCTGCGAAATTCTGGGGCGACGAGAACCGTCCGGCGTGGGCCGAGACAATGGTGATTCCCGGGCACGAATTCGCCGGGCGCGTGGTCGAACTCGATGACGAGGCCGCCGAGCGGTGGAACATCGCCGTGGGTGACCGTGTGGTCTCCGAGCAGATTGTGCCGTGCTGGGAATGCCGCTACTGCAAGCGCGGGCAGTACCACATGTGCAAGCCCCACGATCTGTACGGTTTCAAGCGGCGTACTCCTGGTGCGATGGCGAGCTACATGGTGTATCCGGCGGAAGCCCTGGTGTACAAGATCTCTGGCGATATGCCCGCTCATCAGGCGGCGTTTGCCGAACCGCTCTCATGCTCCCTGCACGCGGTCGAGCGCGGCCAGATCACCTTCGAGGACACAGTCGTCGTCGCCGGCTGCGGCCCTATCGGGCTCGGCATGGTGGCGGGTGCACGCGCGAAGAACCCCGCGCACGTGATAGCGCTCGACATGGCTCCCGACAAACTCGATCTCGCCGCCGCCTGCGGCGCCGACATCACCATCAACATCGCGGAGCAAGACCCCGCGTCGATCATCAATGATCTGACCGACGGCTACGGCGCCGACGTGTACCTCGAAGGCACCGGCCATCCGTCGGCGGTTCCCCAGGGCCTCAACCTGTTACGCAAGCTCGGCCGATACGTCGAGTACGGCGTCTTCGGCAGCGACGTCTCCGTCGACTGGAGCATCATCAGCGACGACAAGGAACTCGACGTGCTCGGGGCCCATCTCGGCCCGTACTGCTGGCCGCCGGCCATCAAGATGCTCGAGTCCGGTGTGCTGCCGATGGACCGGATCTGCTCGCACCAGCTGCCGCTGACCGAATTCCAGAAGGGACTCGACCTGGTCGCCAGCGGCACAGAGTCGGTGAAGGTGTCGTTGATCCCGGCCTGACGTCCGGCCCGAGCGAAAGCTGAGTGACATGAGTGCAGAGCGGTTCTCCGGCCGGCAGATGTCGCGGCGGAACATGTTGATGGCGTTGGGTCTTGGTGGCGTCGCCGCGGCCACCGTGCCCGTCCTTGGTGCATGCGGAGTGGGCGGTCGGACGAACGCCCCGAACGGGGCAGATGACGTCACCGGCGGGTTCGACTGGAAGAAGGCTTCCGGCACGACAATCAACATCCTGCAGACGCCGCACCCGTACCAGAAGTCCTATCAACCGTTGTTCAAGGAATTCACCGAGCTCACCGGAATCAACGTCAACGCCGACCTGGTGCCCGAGGCCGACTACTTCACCAAGCTCAACACCGAGTTGGCGGGCGGCACCGGCAAGCACGACGCGTTCATGCTCGGTGCCTACTTCATCTGGCAATACGGCCCCGCCGGCTGGATCGAAGACCTCCACCCCTGGCTGCAGAACTCCTCGGCCACCGGACCGGACTACGACTTCGAGGACATCTTCGACGGATTGCGCACCTCCACCCGATGGGATTTCAAGACCGGCGACCCGCTGGGTACGGGCGGGCAGTGGGCGATTCCGTGGGGCTTCGAGAACAACGTCGTCGCCTACAACAAGAAGTATTTCGACCAGCGCGGCATCAAGAAGCTGCCAGACAGGTTCGACGATTTCATCCAGCTGGCAGTCGATCTCACCGACCGCTCGGCCAACCGCTACGGCATCGCCACGCGCGGTTCGAAGTCCTGGGCCACGATTCATCCCGGCTTCATGACTCAGTACACCCGGGAGGGCGCGGTCGACTACAAATTCAACGGCTCCGAGTTGATCGCCGAGATGGACAGCGACAAGGCCGTCGAATTCACCAAGAAGTGGATCGAGATGCAGCACAAGGCCGGCCCGACATCCTGGACCGCCTACGAGTATCCCAATGCCACAGGCGATCTCGGTGACGGTAAGGCGATGATGGTGTACGACGCCGACAGCGCCACGTACCCGAAGAACAAACCCGGTGCGAGCGCGGAGGCCGGTAACCTCGCATGGTATGCCGGCCCCGCCGGCCCGGACGGAAACTACAAGACCAACCTGTGGACGTGGAGTTGGGCGATGAACGCCAACTCGCGGAACAAGCTCGCATCGTGGTTGTTCATCCAGTGGGCGACCGGCAAGGACTCGTTGAACAAGGCCGTCGAAGCGGGAAGCTACGCGGACCCGGTCCGAAAGTCGGTGTTCGACACCACCTTCAAGCGCGTCGCTGCCAGCCAGCCTGGCTACCTGGAAGCGTTCGAAACGGTGATCGGATCGTCCAAGATCCAATTCACGCCACAGAAGAAGTTCTTCGACACCACCAAGGACTGGGCGGTGGCGCTGCAAGACATCTACGGCGGGGAGGACGCCGCGTCACGCCTGCGCAGCCTCGCCAAGACCAACACGTCCAAGATCAACCTCTAGGAGGCCGGTCCATGACAACGAGGACAACCAAGGCGCCGCCGGCCACCCCGGAGCACCGCGCTCCTACCACGCGTCAGCAGCCTGCCGAGATCCCGGGCTGGCGGCGCAAGCTGCGGCCCTACCTACTGTCGCTCCCCGCGCTGATCGTCGTCATCGGCATCCTGTACCCGTTCGTGCTCGGCGCCTATTACGCATTCCTGAACTACGCGGCGGTCAACCCCAACCCCCAGTTCATCGGGTTCAAGAACTTCCAATCGGTGCTGGGCGACCAGATCTTCTGGCAGAGCGTCAAAGTCACGGTGATCTTCGCCGTGGTGGCCACGGTCGTCGAAACCGCGCTCGGTGTCGGACTTGCACTGCTGCTCAACCGCTCCAGCATCATCGGCAAGCTCTTCGAAAAGGTGCTGATCGTGCCGCTGATGATCGCGCCGGTGATCGCAGGCGTCATCTGGAAGCTGATGTTCAACCCGCAGTTCGGAATCCTCAACCATGTCCTCGGGCTGGGCAGCACGTTCGACTGGCTGTCCGGCACCACGGCGCTGTGGTCGGTGATCCTCGTCGACGTCTGGATCTTCACACCGTTCGTAGCAATCCTGGTGCTCGCCGGGATCCGGTCGCTGCCGAGAGAGCCATTCGAGGCGTCCGAAGTGGACGGCGCGAACTGGTTCTACATGTTCCGCAAGCTCATGCTGCCGATGCTCTGGCCATATATCCTGGTGGCGGTCATCTTCCGATTCATGGACAACCTCAAGGTGTTCGACCACATCTACGTCCTCACCGCGGGCGGCCCTGGCGTGGCCACGCGCACGCTTCAGATCGGCGCATTCGAGGACTCGATCATCAACCTCGACTACTCCCGCGGCAGCACGTACATGTTGCTGCTCTGGATCATCGTGTTCATCACCGCGCGCTACCTGGTGAGCGTGCTCGGAAAGGCGCAGCGCCGAGCTGCCGGAGCGGAGGCCTGACATGGCGAAAGCAGCTGCCCGCGAACTACTCCCGGGTCAGAAGCGATTCGGCGCCGGCCCGCTGGCCGCCGACATCACGCTGATCGCGTGGTTCGTGTTCTCCCTGTTCCCGATCATCTGGATGATCCTGCTGGCGCTGAAGAACGACGCGCAGCAGACCACGACCTACTTCCAGTTCAGCCCTTCGTGGTCGAACTTCGCGACGGTGCTCTCCGACAAGGGCAAGGATCTGACCAGTGTCGACTTCAAGACGTCGCTGTTGACCAGCCTGATCAATTGCGGTGGCGCGGTGATCGTCTCGCTGGTGGTCGGTATCCCCGCGGCGTATGCGGCGGGCAGGTGGAAGTACCGCGGCAGTGACGACCTGATGTTCCAAATGCTGTCGTTCCGGTTCGCGCCCGAGCTGATGGTCATCGTGCCACTGTTCGTGATCTACAACCAGATCGGCTTGTTCGACACCAAAGTCGGCATGATCTGGGTGCTGCAGCTGGTCACGATGCCGTTGGTGGTGTGGATCCTGCGCTCGTACTTCCAAGACCTCCCAGAGGATCTGGAGCAGGCCGCCTTGCTGGACGGTTACACCCGCAAGCGGGCGTTCCTGATGGTGGCGCTGCCGATGGTGCGTCCCGGCATTGCCGCGGCAGCGCTGCTGGCGTTCATCTTCGCGTGGAACAACTACGTGTTCCCGCTGATCCTGGCTGACACAAACGCCGGCACGGTCACGGTCGCGATCACCAAGTTCCTCGGCGGTGGCGGGCAGGCGTACTACAACCTGACCGCCGCGGCCGCGATCATTGCAGCTTTGCCACCGCTCATCCTGGCGCTGACGATTCAGCGATACCTGGTGCGGGGCCTGTCATTTGGGGCGGTGAAAGCCTGATGGCCACCTTGTCTATCGCGAACCTGCGCAAGACGTACGGTAAGACAGTCGCCGTCGACGACCTGTCTGTCGACATCAGGGATGGCGAGTTCTTCGTCATCCTCGGTCCCAGCGGCGCCGGTAAGACCACGACGCTGAAATCGATTGCCGGGTTGGTGGACATCGACCGCGGGTCGGTCCACATCGGCGGGGTCGATTTGACGGGGGTCGAGCCGTATCAGCGCAACGTGGCGATGGCGTTCGAAAGCTACGCGCTGTATCCGCAGAAGACGGTGAGCGAGAACCTGGCGTCGCCGCTGAAGTCGGGCCGTACGGGTAAGTACACCGACCAGGACCGGACCACGCGCATCGACCAGGTGACCACGACGCTTGGGATCAACCAGCTGCTCAAGCGCTTTCCGCGTGAGCTGTCCAACGGACAGCGCCAGCGCGTAGCGCTGGGCCGGGTGTTGGTGCGACCCGCCGATGTCTACCTACTCGACGAACCGCTGTCCCATCTTGACGCCAAGTTGCGCGCCGCGATGCGGGCCGAGCTCAAACAGCTTGGCGCCATGTCGAACACCACCACGGTCTACGTCACCCACGACTATCAGGAGGCATTGGCTCTCGGCGATCGGATCGCGGTCCTGCGGGAGGGCTCGTTGGTACAGATCGGGACACCGGAACAGATTTGGCGCCAACCGGCGGACACATTTGTGGCGCGCGCGTTGGGTCAGCCGGAAATCAACCTCCTCGACGGATTTGTCGACGATGGGCGGATACGGCTGGGCAACGGCTCCTTCGACGTGCCGGTGCCCGCCGACGCAAAGGTTGAACGCGGCGATCGAGTGCAGGTGGGTCTGCGGCCGTGCGATCTGCACGTCGATGACACAGCTGCGGATGATGACATTCATGGGCGAGTGAAGTTGGCCGAAAGGTTGGGCCGCAATGTCGAATTGACGGTCGACGTGGGCGGTGCTGAATTGATCGTGCTCGCCTCCGGACGGGAAGGCCACGACGAGGGCATGGAGGTCAACCTCACCGTTGCCGACTCGGACGTCCATGTGTTCGCATCCGGCGACGGGCACCAGCCGCGGCTGACGAGCGCGGACCGCGATTCGACATTGGAGGCGGCACAGTGAGTGTAGTTACGGATAAATCGCGTACGGGCGCTGCCGGCGGCGCGTCGGCGACCGCGCAAAGCCTCACCCTCACCGACCTGGTCAAGACCTACGCCTCGCGGGGCAGGGAAAGCGTCACGGCAGTCAAGGGCATCGACCTGGCCATCGAGCCGGGCGAACTCGTGGCGTTGCTGGGCCCCTCAGGCTGCGGCAAGACAACCACGCTGCGGATGATCGCCGGACTTGAAACGGTGACAAGCGGTTCCATTCGCATAGGTGACCGCGAGGTCTCGCAGCTACCGGCATCCAAACGGGGCATCGGCGTGGGGTTCGAGAGCTATGCCTTGTATCCGCCGCTATCGGTGCGGGAGAACCTGCTCTACGGTCTCAAGGCGCGCAAGGTGAAAGGCGCCGAGCAGATGGTCGATTCGATCAGCAGCAGGCTTGAGATGGACAACATGCTGAACCTTCGACCTGCGGGGTTGTCCAGCGGCCAGAAGCAGCGGGTTGCACTGGCTCGCGCGTTGGTGCGCAACCCTCCGGTGCTGCTTCTCGACGAGCCGCTGAGCCACCTCGACGCGTCGGCCCGGCAGCGGGTACGGCGCGAGTTGAAGGTGCTGCAGCGCGAATTCGGCTACACGACCATCGTGGTGACGCACGACCAGGTCGAGGCATTGTCGCTGGCGGATCGCCTCGCGGTGATGGATGCGGGGGTAGTGCAGCAATTCGGCACGCCAGACGAGGTTTTCGACGATCCGGCGAACCTGTTCGTCGCGACGTTCGTCGGCGAACCGCAGATCAACGTGGTGCCGGGGATTGCCAGAGTGCACGACGGCCGGGTGCGCGTCGAAATCGGCTCGGGCACCGGATACCTGGACACCGTCGTATCCGATGTGGCCGACGGCGCAAAGGTCACCGTGGGCCTCCGTCCACAGGACGCCACGATGTCGGCCGGCCAGGGCGCGAGCGGTATCACGGCGACGGTGGCCTACTTCGAACATCTACTCGAATTCGGCCTTGCCACAAGCACCGTCGCGGGCCGCGAAGAGGGCATTGTCGTGCAGACACCTGCGCAGGACAGCTACGAGCCCGAGCAGGCGGTGGCGATCAGCGCGCCACCAGAGCGGGTTTACCTGTTCGACGCTGACAGCGGGGAGCGGTTGCGATGACCAAGCTTTTCAACGATCCTGCGCGGTTCACCGAGGACATGCTGGCCGGCTTCTTGGACGCGAACTCACGGTATGTGGTTGGGGTGCCGGGAGGTGTGGTGCGGGCCCATAAGACCGCGCCGGGCAAGGTTGCGGTGGTAGTGGGCGGCGGATCCGGTCACTATCCGGCGTTCTGTGGGGTGGTCGGCCCGGGGTTCGCCGACGGTGCGGTGGTTGGCAACATCTTCACGTCGCCGTCCGCGGACGAGGCGGCTTCTGTTGCGCGTGCCGCGCACAGTGACGCCGGGGTGCTG
>DASQCE010000379.1:0-9788 GCA_035634855.1 Mycobacterium sp. | reverse complement strand
CGGACGACCTGCTGCTGGCTGGTGTCCAGGCCGGCCAGGATGAGCCCGTTGTTGATCAGCCCGATCAGCAGGGCACCGAAGAGGGTTCCGACGACGGTGCCGCTGCCACCGAAAAGGCTTGTTCCGCCGAGGATCACGGCGGCGATCGCGGACAGCTCGTCGCCGGTGCCCCACTGGTATCGGCCAGATTGCAGCTGCCCGGCGTAGAGCATGCCCGCCAGCGCGGCCAGCAGAGCGGAGATCAGCAGCACCCGGAAGGTGATCGACGTGGTGTTGATGCCAGTGAACTTCGCCGCGATGGGGTTGCCACCGGTGGCCAGCACCTGCCGGCCAAATCGGGTCTTGGCCAGCACGATCGCGCCGATGACCACGACGATGATCATCCAGACGATCAATCCAGGGATCGGTCCGATATCGCCAGACCCGAAGACCTTGTTGTAGAGGTCGGACAGGATCGGTTGCGGCGCCGACTTGGTGATCCACTGGGCGACACCTGCTGCGATGCCGAGCATCCCTAGTGTGACCAAGAATGAGGGGATCTTCAGCATTGCGACCAGCGCGCCGTTGACGGAGCCGACCACCACCCCGACGGCCAGCCCTGCCAGGATGCCGAGGAAGACACCGTAGTTGGCGATGGTCATGGCGGTGACGACACTGGCCAGGCCAGCTGTGGCGCCGACGCTCAGATCGATCTGGGCGGCGGCGATGACGTAGGTCATGCCGACCGCGATGATCGTGACGGTGGCGGTCTGCCGGACGATGTTGAGCAGGTTGTTGCCGGTGAGGAAGCCGTCGTCGCCGAGGGTGATCGCGAAAAACAGAAACACCACGGCGAAGCCGATGTAGATGACGTAGCGGCGCCAGTCGAGATTGGCGAGCGGGTTTTTCCGCTCGGGGTTCGTTGTGGATGGAGGTGTTGCGGTTTGGGTCATGGGTCAGACTCCTTGGACGGCGAGCTGGAGGGTTTCTTCATCGGGGATGTCGGCGCGGTCGATTTCCTTGTCGATCGCCCCGCCCCGCAACACAAGAACGCGATCGCTGACCGCGAGGAGTTCGGGTAGCTCAGAGGAGATCACGATGACGCCTTTGCCGGCGTCGGCGAGACGGCGCATGACGTCGAGGATCTCGGATTTGGTGCCGATATCGACACCGGCGGTGGGTTCGTCCATGATCAGCACGTCCGGGTCGGTGCCGAGCCACTTGGCAATGACGACCTTCTGCTGGTTGCCGCCGGAAAGCAGTCGAACGGGTCGACCGGGGTGCGCCACCTTGACCTGAAATTTTTCCAGCAGATCCTTGGCCAACGTCTTGCCCGCTCGGTCGGAGATGAACGGGCCGCGCTGCAGCTGTCCGAGTAAGGGCAACAACAAATTCTCTCTGACAGAGTGGTCCAGGATGAGGCCCTGCAGCCGGCGGTCCTCTGGCACCAGTGCGATGCCGTGGACGCTCGCGTCGCGAGGGTTGTCCAAGCGGACCTGCTGCCCTCGGACGAGCACTTCGCCGGAGCTGATCGAATCAATGCCGAAAAGCACCCTGGCAAGCTCGGTGCGGCCGCTGCCCATCAGCCCGGCCAGGCCGAGGATCTCCCCTTCGTGCAGGGTGAAACTGATGTCGTTGACCCGGGTGCCGGCCTGCAGGTGGCGCGCCTCAAGCAATGCGGTCTTGGAAAGCGGACGATCCCGTTCCTTGTACTCGAGCTCATCTTCGATCTTCCGCCCGACGATGCCCTCGACGATCTGCGCGGGCGTCACCTCACTGAGCCGCTTGGTGAAAAGTTGCTGTCCGTCGCGCAGGATGGTGATGCGGTCGGCAATCCGGTAAACCTCATCCATTCGGTGGGAGATGTAGACGATCGAGATTCCGCGTGCCTTCAACCGTGCGACTAATTGGAAGAGTGCTTCGGTCTCGTGTTTGGCCAGGCTGGCGGTCGGTTCGTCCATGATCAGCACCTGGGCGTCCTGGGCCAGCGCCTTCGCGATCTCGGTGAGCTGCCAGTACGCGGTGCTCAGGCTGCCCAGCACCGCCCCGGGGTTGATGTCGACCTCCATCCCCTGGAAGACCTCGGCGGCCCGCTTGCGGGCTTCCCTGTCGTTGATCAGGCGACCACCGCTCAGGGGTTCCGTGGTGAGGTAAATGTTCTGCGCAACAGTGAGGGTGGGGATAAGGCTGAACTCTTGGAACACCATGCCGATCCCGGAGGCCCTGGCACCGTGGATGGTGGTGTAGGTCGCGGGTTTACCATCTATCAGGATCTCGCCCTGGTCGGGCGTGTACACCCCCTGAAGGATCTTCATCAGGGTCGATTTGCCGGCGCCGTTGCCGCCGGCAAGGGCATGTACTTCACCCTTGGCGACTTCGAAGCCGACGTCGCGTAGAACCGAGGTGGTGTCGAAGGACTTATAGATGCCGCGCATCTCGACGGCCAGCTGGGTGGTGCCGGCGGTGCCGGCCGATGCTGTGAATTCTGTGTCGACCATGCGAATGTTCCTTCGCTGTGAGGGGGTCAGTTACCGGCGACGAAGGAACTCTGCAGATCTGCAGGGGGATCCTCGTGGTAGACCTGCTTCCAGGCGTCCAGCACGTTCTCGTGAGTCACCGCCAGCGCCGGCAGTGCCACATACGGCGGCGCCTGCTTGCCGATGAACGCGCCGGCTCCCAAACGGGCCTCCGTGACGCCCTGGTCGAACGGGACCTGGGCGCCCAGGCCAACGACCATGGTGTTCCTGGCCATATTGATCGCGACGATCTTGCCGAGGTCCTCGGTTGCGATCATGAGGTTCAGGCGCCCGGCGGCGCGGGCGGCGGCCAGCACACCCTCTGCCGGCACGTCCCACACCGCCCAGATCCCGTCCAGCTCGGAGTGTTTGCTCAACATCGCGGCGGCGGCGTTCTGTGCCTGGGTGGCGAAGTCCGGGCCGCCGACGCCCTTGCTCTCTATGATCTCGATGCCCGGATAGTCCTGCTCCATGGTGGTGCGGAAGCCGTCGTAGCGCTGCTTGGTGACGAAGAAGTCGGCATCGTGGTAGACAACGCCGATCTTTCCCTGGCCACCGAGCGCTCTGGCCATGAGGTGCGCGGATATGACACCGTTGCCGTAATTGTCCGCGGAAACCGCTGAGACGTAATCCTTTCCGGCTTCGAAACCGTCCGGGATATTGTCCATGAAG
This sequence comes from Mycobacterium sp., assembly GCA_035634855.1. Taxonomy (GTDB): domain Bacteria; phylum Actinomycetota; class Actinomycetes; order Mycobacteriales; family Mycobacteriaceae; genus Mycobacterium. The sequence continues at coordinate 6,621 of DASQCE010000379.1, read as the reverse complement.
ACCAGCTTGGCGCCCCCTGCGGCCGCTTCGCGGTAGGCCGCGGCGGTGGCGACCGGGTCGGTGGGCAGCGACACGATGATGTCCGGCTTCTTGGCCGTTACCGTCTGCAGGTTGGCGACCTGGGTTTTCGGGTCGAACTTGGCGTCGGTGGTGGCGACGACCTCGATGCCCAAACGTTCGAACTCGGAATTGAGGCCATTGATCTGGGCCTGCGACCAGTCGTCGCCGCCCGTGTGCATGACGATGGCGGCTTTGAGTCCCAACGACTTGATTTGCGCTACCTCCTCGTCGGTGAGGTCGGCACTGCTTGGTGGTGAGGCGGTTTCACCGTTGGGACCCTTGCTGAAAACCTGCCCGGCGATCTCTTCGAGGGCCTGATCGGCCACGGTGGAGGTCGGCTTCGCCAGAGTCTGACTGCCGCCGGGAAAGGCGCAGCCGGTCAATAATACGGTGGTGAGCACTGCTGCGAGTGCGGTGGTGACCGCGATGGATCGGATAGAGCGTTTCATGATGCCTCCAAGTGGGGCGTGACAGGACTTCGATGCGAGGAGCGCCCACCAACCGACCAGATGGTCCTCAGCGGTAGCTGCACGCCCGGCTTTTCAGCCGAGCCGGGTCTCCAGGAATTTCTTGCTGATCTCGGCGGCGGTCTTCGGATCGCCGTCATAGGTGTCCAGCTCGACCACCAGCCAATCGTCATACCCGACTTCACGGACAGCGGACAGGATTTCGTCAAAGTCGAGGTCACCCTGGCCGAGCGGTTGGAACGCGAATGGTGCCGTGGTGAGATCTTTGAGATGGACGTGTGCGATGCGATCCGAATGTGCCCTGATCAATGCCGCTGGGTCACCGCCGCCGGCTGCCAGGTGGGCGGTGTCGGGGCAGAAGGCGATGCGACTACTGGTGAAGACCCGCTCGATCTCATCCGGGCTCTCGGCGATCGTGCCAAGGTGCGGGTGATAGCTGGCCGCGAGTCCATGCTGCTCGGCAATGTCCACCACGCGGTCAAGTCCTGCACCAAGGAGCGTGTAGTCCTCGTTGGTGGTGCCGGCCGCGCGTCGTGCCCCGCCGCCGACCACTAGGCGTCGGGCCCCGAACATCACGGCTAGTTCCGCGGCCCGGTTGATCCGGTACAACTCGTCGGGCAACACATCCGAGTAGATAAAATTCGCCCCGGTGTACACGCTGATCAGTTCAAGGCCGCTGTTGTACAGCGACTCGGTGAGAACCTCTGGTGTGGCAGCGAAGTCGGCAAGATTGCCGTCAAACATTTCGGTCCCGGCGTAGCCGGCGGCGGCGATGTCGGTGATGGCCTGTTCCATGGAGCCGGGGGAGCGGTAGTAGAGGTCCTTGATCGAGGTGACCCCTGAGGGGTCACCGACGACGCCCTGGCCCCATGTGATCGAGTGGTAACCCAGCTTCATCGGGGGTTGCCCTTTCAGTCGGATAGCAACATTGCTGTCATCCATGGCCACTTTTTTCTGACGATTTGCAGCCAACCGACGGCTGCGTGATGCTTGAGGACACTAGGGACTACCCGCGAGTACCAGGTCGACGCGCTCCGGGCCGTGGGCTGTCTCGAGCTCGAGGTACGGGCGGCCGTCCACCGCGACGTGCAGGGCCGCAGTCCAGGCGCTGGCCAGGTTCTCAGCGTCTCGCATGCTGGCCACCTGGCGCGCGCTCATACCTACCGACGTCGTCACGGCCGCTACGCCCGGCCGCGGATGAACCCTTGCGGCCTTGCTGAGCTTGGTGAACAGTCCGAACAGCAGCAGATGGTCGCCGCCCTCGACGGTGTCGGTGGTGTTTTCCTTACCGATGTAGGACATGGGTGTTTTCCTTGAGTTCGCCGCGATGCGGGTGGCTGTTGGGAGGGCGGGGCTAGCGGGGGATGACCGGTGACTCGGCGACGAATTCGTCGTGGGTGGTGGGGGTGCCGTCGATAGCGTCGTAGGCGGCTTTGGAACGTCCCAGCACACTCATCAGCGTGGCGGGGCCGAAGAAGGGCTCGCCGCCGATGTGCCAGCCGTCGGGGTGCAGCTCCTCGATCAGGACCCAGACGACCTCGCGGAACGCCTCAGATCCTTCGAACTCGACCATGACGTCGGTGAGTCTCGCGGCCATGTCGTGCTTCTGCTTTTCGGTAAAGACGCCTTCAACGAGTTTGACGTTGACGAACGGCATGTGCTGTTCCTCCAGAACTAGTCAGCGGTGTGACGCGGTGGTGAGGCCGATGCCTCTGCGAACAGCGTCCGGCCAGACGGGGCCTGGTCGCATCGGTGTGACCCCAGTAAGTGCCCAGTGCAGATGCGCCCGTTCATCCGTGCCGACGCGTGGCGGACCGTAGGCGCGGACAATGGGCGGCTGAGGGCTTAGAAGGAGGCCTGCCATGATGCTGCGCGGTCGTAACGAGCAGTGCCGGCTGATCGACGCCCTGATCGCCGAGGCCCGGTCTGGCCGCAGCCGGGTGATGGTGCTGCGCGGTGAACCCGGGATCGGTAAATCAGCCCTCATGCAGTACGCCGCCGAAACAGGCCCGGACTTTCACGTGGCCCGCGCCGACGGGGTCGAGTCGGAAATGGAACTGCCCTACGCCGCGGTCCATCAACTGTGCAGACCGATGCTCGATCACCTCGACCGCCTTCCAGAGCCCCAGGCGGCCGCGCTGCGCATCGCCTTCGGTCTGCGCGCCGGACCACCGCCGGACCGGTTCCTGGTCAGCCTTGCCGTGTTGAGTCTGCTGTCCGGTCAGGCCGAGAGCCAGCCGCTTCTCTGCCTGATTGATGACGCGCAGTGGCTCGACCAGGCTTCGGCTCAAACGCTGGCATTCGTGGCCCGCCGTCTTTACGGCGAGTCGGTCGCATTCCTCGTCGGGATCCGCGACGGGGACGAGACCGATCCCTTCGCCGGGCTGCCGGAAGTGAACCTGACCGGGCTGGCCGATGTGGACGCTCGCACACTGCTGATGTCGGCAATTCCCGGCAAGCTCGACGGGCAGGTGAGCGAGCGCATCGTCGCCGAATCTGCGGGCAACCCGCTCGCCCTGCTGGAGTTGCCACACGGCTGGTCGGCAGAGGGGCTGGCCGGCGGCTTCGGTTTACCTCAGAGCGTGCCGGTGCGGGATCGGGTCGAGGCCAGCTTCCGCCGCCGCATCGCGACTCTGCCGGCACCGACGCGGATGCTGCTGTTGGTGGCTGCCGCCGACCCGCAGGGCGATCCCGCGCTGCTGTGGCGGGCGGCCAGTGATCTGGGCATCGGTTTCGACGCTGCCGCCCCAGCCGAACGGGAGGGGCTGGTGTCGATCGGCGCTCGTGTCGCCTTCCGGCATCCGCTGGTCCGCTCCGCGATCTACCGGACAGCACCGGTGGCTGATCGCCAGAACGTTCACCGCGCCCTGGCCGGCGCGACCGATGCTGCGCGAGACCCTGATCGCCGCGCGTGGCATCGCGCCCAATCGGCCAGCGGGCCCGACGAGGACATCGCCGCAGAACTCGAACAATCCGCGGCGCGGGCAAAGGCCCGCGGTGGCCTGGCGGCGGCGGCGGCGTTTCTTGAAAGCGCATCGATGCTCACGCCTGATCCCGCCACCCGGGGATCGCGGGCGCTGTCGGCCGCGCAGCTCAAGTTTGACGCCGGCGCACCCGAGAAGGCGATGGCGTTACTGGCCAACGCCGCGTCCGCTCCATTGTCCGCGCTTCAACGGGCTCTACTCGAACGGCTTGGTGCGCGAATCACTTTCAGTCGACTGCGAGCTGACCACTCCGTCTCGGACCTCTTGGCTGCCGCGAAGAAGCTTGAGCCGCTCGACAGCGCCCTCGCTCGCGAGACATACCTCGAAGCCCTGTGGGCGGCGATGCGAATCCACGACGGCAGCGGTAAAGGTCTGCTCGCTGCCGCTGCCGCCGCTGCCTTAGGGGCCGCACACGCCCCCCAACCCCCGCGTGCGGTCGATCTGCTGCTTGACGGCTTGGCAATCCAGACCGTCCACGGGTACGCCGCGTCGGTGCCCGTGCTCGAACGTGCCCTCGATGCCTTTCTGTCCCAGGACATCTCCGAGGACGACACCCAGTGGCTGTGGCTGGCATGTAACACCGCCATGGGGCTGTGGGACGACGAATCATGTCGATCACTCGCTCGCCGGCAGGTGCGGATTTCCCGCGATGCGGGCTCGCTTCGCGTGCTACCGCTGGCCCTGAACTACCTCGCCGGCCATCACATGTTCGCCGGCGAGTTCGACGACGCTCAGGCGGTCATCGAAGAGGCAGACACCATTGCGGCGATCACCGGGAATGCCCCGGTGGAGGACTTCTCCGTCCTGCTGGCGGCCTGGCGCGGCCACGCTCCGCAAGTGCCCGTATCGCACGATCCAGACAGCGATTCGCAGGACATGCTCAGCGTCAACCGTGAGTTCGCCGATGCGGTGCTGCACAACGGCCTCGGCCAGTACGCCGAAGCGCTGAGCGCCGCCCGACAGGCGGCAGCCCGCGACGTCCTCGGATACGGGTCCTGGGTTCTGCCCGAACTCATTGAAGCCGCAGTTCGCAGCGGAGATTCCGATGCCGCCCGAACAGCGTTTGCGCAGCTGGACGAGCGAACCATGCTCAGCACCTCGGCCTGGGCGCGCGGCATCCGGGCACGCTCGCAAGCGCTGATCACCGAAGGGCCCGGCGCCGAGCGACACTACATCGCCGCCATCGAGTTGCTCGGCAAAAGCAGGATGGTCGTCCATCATGCACGCGCCCACCTCATCTACGGCGAATGGCTGCGTCGGCAGCGCAGACGGGTCGATGCCCGCACTTCCCTACGCATGGCGGAGAACATGTTCAAGTCGATGGGCGCCGAAGCATTCGCAGCCCGCGCCGACCGAGAGCTCCTCGCTACCGGCGAACGGACCCAGAAGCGCACGGGCCAAAGCACCCCACAACTCACAGCTCAGGAACGCCAGATCGCCCGCCTCGCATACGAGGGCCGATCCAACACTGAAATCGCCGGCCAGCTGTTCATCAGTGCGCGCACCGTCGAGTACCACTTCGGAAAGATCTTCAGCAAGCTCGGTATCGCCTCCCGCCACGAGCTGACCGCCGAACATGTTAAAGACAGCCTTGTCCCCCGTCCGAAAACCAAACGGCGCCACCTAATAACCCCGCAGTGATGCCCGCTCAGGGAAGTTCGTCTGGCGTAGATTGACCTCGGAGCGCGATTCGGCAACCGGAGGCATGTGGACGGCTGCTCGTCCGGGCCTCACTTATTTCCGCCGAAGGTCACGCCCGCCGACAGACCTCTCTTCACGTCCTTCACGAGGCGGCCTTGGGACGGCCAGCCCTCACGAATCTTGCTCCCGCGCACGGAGATTCTGATAGCCCAGCCTGATAGTCATTAGCAAACTCATCCGTCCAGCAGTGAGAGCTGCAGGCTGGAACCTCAACCTACGCGCAACTGGGGTGAGCTCTTAGCCTGAATCCGTGGATGGGCCGGTGGTTTGATCGGCGTGTGATCAGCGAAAATGCCTTCTGAACTGGGACAATTGAGATTGCTAAGGGCTCGTTTGTCCGGAGTTCTGGAAGGCACTTTCGATGCAATCATCGCATACGTTTACGGTCGACTCGGCGGTGTTTGATGAACGGAATCTGGTGTCGGCGGCGGGATTGGTGCCGGTGCTGGAACTGGCTGAGCAGACCGGTCTTTCGGAGTTGATCGCCGAACATGTGCAACTGCCCAGCACACGGGTGAGGTCGGGGGCGGTGAACCCGGCCGGCAAGCCCTGGTCGATGCCGGATCTCTCTCGCGCGATAGGGGTCAGCGCCCGGACGCTGCAGGACGGTTTCCAGCGCTATGTCGGAGTATCCCCGACCTGCTATTTGCGTGAGGTCCGCCTTCAGCGTGCGCGCGCGGATCTCAGCAACCCGGCGTTGTGTACGACGGTGTCCGATACTGCCTACCGATGGGGATTCGCGCATCTCGGTCGCTTTGCTGTGGCCTATCGCAACAAGTTCGGCGAGTCGCCCTCGGAGACACTGCACAAGTCGGCATCGAAAGAACTTCCATCACGGACGCGGTAACACTTGCCGTGCCGGGCGGTCGTTTTGTCACTGTGACGTTTTGGGCTTGTCGGGTCGATCGAATGGCGCAGAGACTGCGGGGTGGTGGTCGGCCCAATACTCGCCGCCGGCAAGGTATTCGGACACCTCGCGGATCTCGCTGTCGCTGAGTCCGACGCCAAGTGCTGTCTCGATTCCTGGCACCACTCCGACAGCCCGATGTGTTGGTCCCGCGCGGCCTCGAGCGCGCGATGAAAGATCGCGAGCCCGTACTAGGACGTTGTCGACCACCGGGTAGCGCTGTTCTCGGCTCGGCGCCGGCCTGAATCGTCGTCATGTATTGGACAGGGAGGTCTGGCGAGACTCTGAGAGTCAAGGCGTTATCATCGCTCCAAAACTATTGTGTCCCAGCATATTATCGTTACACATAAGCATAGTTATCGGGCCACCCGCGCAGTTGCGTGGTCAACCTGTCACGTGACGCAATACCGCCCTCGTGGAACGACCTGGACACGGGCATCCTGAGTACGCCGAAACATACTTAGACGCGGCACCTGAAAAAAATGACACGGGTTTGAGAAAA
>DASQCE010000378.1:0-4020 GCA_035634855.1 Mycobacterium sp. | reverse complement strand
AGATTGGACCCCTGCTCAGATTCCCTCCGATTCGAACAGCAGTCGCATGCTGAACACCGCACAGGGCATCTTGATCGGCATTCGCCGGTGCGATTCAGAGGCGGCGTTCAATGAGCTGCTGGGCGCTGCCCAGCGAAATCGCGTAACGGTGTTCGCGATGGCATGGGCGCTTGTCCACCTCGCCAGCCACGGCGACAAGACGACGGAAAGCTGTTCCGCTCGAACTGCGGCACGCCGCGAATGGGGTCGGCTTTTCGCCGCGTCCGCGGAGTCAACCGCCTGACGCTGATTCGTGAACTGCCCTCGACGGAACATCACCTGGGTCGTGCGGACCGACACCTGGACGTGGCCAGGTCACGCATTGCGATTTCTGGGTTCCCGATGTCGAGGTGCCCGTCTGATTTGGGCAGGTGCGCACCCGGCAAACAGGCTGCCGGTGCTGACGATGGTCTGTGGCGACGATGTTGGCACGGCCTGGACATATGTCACCGGTATCGACCTGCCGGCACAGTGCTCAATGGGAGCTGCGGGCGGTGGACTGGTTGGGTGATACAGACGGCGCCACGGTCGGCGCCCGTTCCTTGGCCGCAGTAGCCATGACGCGTTCGGCGACTGGAAGACCGTGTGCGAGGTCGTCGAAGTCGAAGACCAACGCCGCTGGGGTCTGGAACGTCATCGGCCCCGACGGCGTCGGCGCGACGTGGGGTTTGAGATGGAACCGGCCGGCGACGGCGTGCTGATCCGCCAGTGGGGCCGGATGGGTCCGGGACCGTCGGGACTCACTCCGGCAATCCTTGCCCAACCCGACAAGGAAGCCAGGGAAATCGTGCGTTGGTTGTCGGAATGGCAGTAGAACATGCAAGTTAACCTCGACTGGATCCGCGCCCACGTCGAACGGTGACGACGCCGAGGCTGATGCCAGCCAGGCCGAGTTCGAGCCACCGGCCGGGCGCCTGATCGGGGTGGTTGGGTTGGGCCGGAAGTGGCGGCGAGGAGATCACGCGCGGGGTCAAGGGCGTATGCCCGGGCGCGCGGAGGCGCTCGTCTTCGGCGCGTTGCCGGCGCTTTCTTTTCCTGCGCCGTCGTGGTGGTGGTTGGCGTGGGTGGCCGTGGTCCCGTTGGTGCTGGTGGTGCGCGCCGCGCCGACCGCGCGCGAGGGCGCCGTGCGGGCGTGGTGGGGTCTCGCCGGGTACGTGCTGACCACGCAGTATTGGCTGCTGCCCAGCACAGGTCTGTTGCTGGTGGTGCTGGCTGCCGGACTGGGCGCGTTGTGGGTGCCGTGGGGGTGGGCCTGCCACCGGTTGCTGTCGGCCCCGGTCGCGGTCGGCCGAACGCTTGTCGCCGTGGCGGTGTTGCCTAGCGCGTGGGTGTTGGCGGAGGCGGTGCGGTCCTGGCCGAGTCTGGGCGGCCAGTGGGCACTGCTGGGCGCGTCGCAGTGGAATCAGCCCGCGACACTGGCCTCGGCCTCACTCGGCGGGGTCTGGCTGACGAGTGTCCTGCTCGTGGCTGCCAACACCGCGATCGCCGGGGTGATCCTGCACCGGGGTGTGTCGGGTCGAGTCATTGCAGTGGCGGTAGCGCTGGCGTGTGCCGGGCTTGGCCCGGCGTGGTTTCTGCTCGGACCTAGACCTTCGGTTGGTTCGACGGTGCGGGTGGCGCTCGTGCAGCCAGGCAAGATCGATGATTCCGCGGGCCGCCAGGCGGCTAGCGAAGCGCTTACCGCGACGTTGGCAGGCCAGCGGCCGGACCTGGTCATCTGGGGTGAAAGCAGCGTTGGCGTTGATCTCAGGAGCCATCCCGATGTGCTGGCGCGGCTGGCGGGCCTGTCCCGGCGAATCGGCGCAGATCTGCTGGTCAACGTCGATGCGCCCGCTCCGAGCGGTGGTATCTATAAGACGTCGGTCCTCATCGGACCGAACGGATCACTCGGCGCATACCCCAAGGTTCGGCTGGTGCCCTTCGGCGAGTATGTGCCGTTGCGCCCGCTGCTTGGCTGGATCACCCGTCACACCGAGGCAGCAGCGCAGGACCGGCGGCGCGGCAGTCACCCGGTCGTGCTGCATGCCGGCTCGCTCGCGCTCGGGCCGCTCATCAGCTTCGAGGCGACCTTTTCCGACCTACCCCGCCGCGAGGTGCAGCTCGGCGCCCAGCTGCTGGCCTACCAGAGTTCCACCTCGACGTTCCAGGGAAGTTGGGCCCAGCCGCAGTTGGCCAGCCAGGTCGCGGTACACGCCGTCGAGGTGGGCCGGCCGGGCGTGCATGCCGGGTTGTCCGGCGACAGCTCGGCTTTCGACGCGCGGGGCAGCCAACTCGCCTGGTGCCCGTCGACCTATCGGGGGGTTATCGTGGTGAGCGTTCCGCTCGGATCGGTCGACACCGTGTACCAGCAGGTGGGGGATTGGGTTGTGGCGCTGGCGTTTTCGATCCTCGCCGGTGCCAGTATTGCGGCGATCGTTCGCGCCGTCAGAACGAGGAGTCGCGGACGGTGACCCGCTATGTTCGATCCTCTCTGCTCCGCCCCCTGGCGAGACGTTCGTTGAACGTGCGGATCCAACCGGCGATACACCTCTGACGCTGAAGAAATGCTGAGGTTTCACGGCTGTGGGCGATTTGGGGATTCGGGGTCGCGCTGGGGTCGGGAAGGCGAAGATGACGACCGGGATTAGTGCGACCGCGCGGCCCGCCACCCGTTGGGGTCTAGGTCCCGCACGCTTCATGCGTAGGACTCGGCCGAGTGGGCGGACACCCTTCGCCATCTCGGCCAGCCAATCATCCTCACCCTGCTCCTAAGGATCGGTGTCGCGGTGCTGAGCCTGCTGCGCGACGAGATCGGCCGCTGCACGTTCGACCATGCCGCGGGTTTCGGCTGTGGCGGTCGCCCGTTGGTTGCGACGCATCCACGCCCAGAGCAGGACCAACGGTACGAGCAGCCCGCCGATTCCGAACACGGCGAATCGGGCGAAGCCGGTGATGTTGTCGACGAGCCATGCAAAGTTCTGTCCGAAGAAACCGGTAATGAAGGTCAACGGCAGGAACACGGTTGCCAGGATCGTCAGCTGCTCCATTGTGCTGTTTTGGCGCATGCTGACCCGGGTTTGTTCCACGGAGATGACGGCCATGTTCGCTTGCAGGACCGTGGCGAGGAGGTCTTTCTGGGCCGCAACTTCCTCGCTGATGAGATGCAGGTGGTCGCGCACGTCGCGCAGGTATGGCCGTAGCTCCGCGTCATCGACATTGCGCTCGACGCCAGTGAGGACGGCGAGTAGCGGATGGACCGCGCGATAGAAGTTCGTGACCTCGCGGCGCAAATCATAGATCCGTTCGGTCGGTGCGACCGCGCCGGAGAAGACGGTGCCTTCGACCTCTTCGATGTCGGATTCGAGGTCCGCGACGACGGGGGCGTAGCCCTTGATCACCTGGTCCAAGATTGCCCAGAGCACCGAATTAGTGCCAAGTGCAAGCAGTTTGGGGTGTTGTTGGAGCCGCGTGCGTGCGCCGTGTAGCTCGCTCGCGACACCCTGCCGAACCGTAATGACGAAACTAGGGCCGACGAAGATGCTGATCTCGCCGAAATCGACCTCGCCCTGGTCATGGTTGTAGCGGGCGGTGCGCAGGATGACCAGTTGCACCCCGGTTTCGTATTCTTCGACCTTCGGGCGCAGGTGAAAGGTCTTGGCATCCTCGACGGCAAGCTCGTGCAGACCGAACGATTCCCTGACTTCGTCGAGCTCGTCGCCGCTGGGCTCGAACATGCCCAGCCATACGAACCCGCCCTGAAGACATTGCGTTGCAGCCTCATCCAACGAGATCGGCCGGTCGCTTTGACGGCTACCGTCGCGATAGTGAGCGCAGTCGACAATCATCGAAGACCTCCGGCAGGAACACAGCTACTGGCTCCATTCAACCCTGGCTCGTCCTTGCCGCCCAGATTCACAGCGTTCTTGGAGGAACCGATGGGCAACCGCACAGAAATCCGTGATTGTGGCGCGACAGCGATTGATGTTTCTCGTCGCTCACGAC
>DASQCE010000377.1:0-7675 GCA_035634855.1 Mycobacterium sp. | reverse complement strand
TGTCCTTCATCGACTCGCCGGCATGTGGCCGCGTTGTCCTCGCGTGGTCGACGGGATCCTTCGGGCCCTTCATCGGTACTCCTCTCTCGAGATACCTACGCCCGACAAAACATAGGCTGATTCCAACGGTAGAACTACCCGGCACCGTTGTGTGAAAAACCGTCACGGCAACGTGACGTCACTGGTGGGGCGGGTACTTCTCACCCCTCAGCAGACCCGCGAGATGGACGGCATTGCGGCCTCGTCGGTGGTGGAAAGCTCGGCGTCAAGGCGCTCGAGGACACGCTGCGCAACGCTGGCCGGATGGCCGACCTCAGACCGGGTGGCATGGGGGCACCTGCCGCCCGAAAGGGCAGGCGGACACGAGAATGTTGAAGCGATGTAGCCGTGGATTCGCGGATCAGGCCCGCAAGATCATCCGCCGAACAGGGCAGGTCCGGCCAAGGCCGGCATGCTCATGGTCAGCACCAGCAGCATCAAGGTGAACAGGAACCAGCCTGCGCCCTGCCATGCCCACCACGTCTCGTGGTTGCGCCAGGTCTGATAGGTCCGCAAAAACGCCCGCAACCCGCCGATCAACAGGATCACCGGCGCCCCGACGGCCAGCAGCGTCCGCTGGGGCACGCCGCACGCCGCCGTGTCGGCAGTCGCGCCATGACAGGTGCTGACCCAAAGGGCGGCAACGACCAGAAACCCCACACCGAGCACAGCGACCACTAGGCCGAAGCGCACGGCATCGCGAACATTGGCGTCGTCGTGTCGCAAGTCGTTGGGATTCTGATACAAAGCCACCTGCCCCGCACTCCCAGTTCGCTGTTGGAACGCCCTTGTGTAGACGTCGGGGGAATTCCCTGTCCGGGGAACGAATAAACCTCAGGACCCGATGCGTATATGCGCAGTCAGCAGCAGTCTGTCGTACACGGCGCGGGCGGGCAGCTCCTCGTCATAGGAAAGCCCGAGAAAGTCCTTCGCGATTTGCTCAGCGAGCGGCCGCAACTTGGTGTTTGTCTCCTGTGAGCGCCATTTCAGCAGCTCAAACGCGGAGTCGGCGTTGATCCGGTAGATCAGCATCAGCATGCCCTTGGCCTGTTCGATGCCGCTGCGGGCCTCGGCGATTTCGGCCACCGCCTCGGTGACACTTTCGTGGTGGGCCTCCGTAATCGAAGGGGTGACGTCGACATAGAAGCCGTGCGTGCCGACCACCTGGCCTGCGTCGTCGAAGAGCTGGTCGCCGACCACCACGACGTGGTGAACGTCGCCCCGGGTGTCGACAATGCGGTGCCGGGTGGAGAACGCGCCTGCCGTGCGCCTGATCTCCTCCAGTGTGGCCGCGACCTGGCCGTAGTCGTCGGGATGCTTGTGGGACAGCACCAGATCGGTGGTCGGGTGCACCGTTCCGGCCTCGTAGCCGTGCATGCGCTCGACCTGAGGGGACCACTCCCAGCGTTCGTCGGCGAAATAGAACCGGAACCAGCCGACGCGCTGGGGCTCGCCTCCGGCCAGTGCGTGCTCGACGGGCGTTTGCCCCTCGAGATCGGCCAGCTCATCCGTCATGCTGTGCAGATTAACCCGGCTAAGAACAGCGCGGCATCGGAGCAGATACAGACGTTCGTTATGCGGACAGATCGCCTGCGGTCATGCAAGCCATTATCGTCGCGATGCGGGCGCCGGCTCGACGATTGTGTGCGGGTGTGGTGCGCCGACGGCGCGTGCTGCGGTCGGTGCACCTGCCCGCCGTCGCGATGGGGCGCACGCCGCTCCGGGCCGACGCGCTGGGTCCGCGAGCAGACGCAAGAGACTCCAATTTGTCGGCGTGTCGGGGCATTCTGCGTCTGCTCGCGCAGTGGATGGCCCCTACGATTCGGGCCGTGAGGCTCAAGCTGTACCTCGTCGCCGGCGTCGTAACAGGAATCGCGGCATACCTTCTCGGTGCCGCGCCGGCGTGGAGCCTGACGATCGGCATGCTTGCACCGGCCATTCTCGCGGCGGTCCCCCGTTTCCTGCACGGCACCATCGCCGGCCTCAGCACCCGCGACGATGTCGCCACGGAAATGTCCGGCACGGAGTTCGAGGACTACGTTGCGCGAATCGCCAGGTCCAGCGGGTTGCCCGTGATCATGACCTCGATCACCGGCGACTGGGGCGTCGACATCATCGTCGGCAAGCGGCCCAATCGCCTTGCCATTCAATGCAAACGGCAGGCCCGCCCGGTCGGTACAGGCGCCATACAGGAAGTGGTGGCGGGAGCGCCGATGCAGGACTGCAGCAAGACAATGGTGGTCACCAACCACGAATTCACGCCTGCCGCACGCAAACTCGCGGAGCTGCACGGCTGTGAGCTTGTCGGTCGCTCCGAACTACCCCGGCTGCGGTCAACGATCCGTCGTCTGACGAAGCCTTCTGAGCCGACCCGAGCCTAGCTGAGCGCCCCGCGCACCGCGGCCACCGCGTCATCGATCTCGTCACGCGACACCGTCAGTGTCGGCCGGAACCGCACACTGTTCGGGCCGCTGGCCAGCATGATGACCCGGCGCTCCCAGAGCCTGCGAATCAGCTCGTCGCGCTCCGCACCGCTGGGCAGGCTGAACGCGCACATCAGCCCGCGGCCGCGGACGTCGAGAACCAGTCCCGGGAACTCCACCGCGAGATCCTCCAGCTGGTCAAGCAGGTATCGACCGGCCTTGGCGGCCCGCACCATCAAGCCGTCGGACTCGATGATCTCGAGGATGCGCCGGGACCGCACCATGTCGACCAGGTTGCCGCCCCACGTCGAGTTGATCCGGGAGCTGACCGCGAAGACGTTGTCGCGGATCTCGTCGACGCGCCGGCCGGCCATGATGCCGCACACCTGCGTCTTCTTGCCGAAGGCCACCACATCGGGCACGACGCCGAATTGCTGGTAGGCCCAAGGGGTTCCGGTCAGCCCGCAGCCAGTCTGCACCTCGTCGAAGATGAGCAGCGCATCGTACTCATCACACAGTTCGCGCATCGCGGCGAAGAATTGCGGCCGGAAGTGCCGGTCGCCACCCTCACCCTGGATCGGTTCGGCGATGAAGCAGGCGATGTCGTGCGGGTGGGCTTCGAACGCGACACGGGCCTGGCGCAGCGATTCGGCTTCCAACTCATCCATGTTCGCGTCGGGCCGGATGTATGGCGCGTCGATTCGGGGCCAATCGAACTTCGGGAACCGGGCGACCTTGGTCGGATCGGTGTTGGTTAGCGACAGCGTGTAACCGCTGCGGCCGTGGAACGCGCCACGCAGGTGCAGCACCTTGGTGCCCAGCTCCGGGTCGATGCCGCGGGCCTCGTTGTGCCGGCTCTTCCAGTCGAACGCCACCTTCAGCGCGTTCTCGACGGCCAGCGCTCCCCCGTCGACGAAGAACAGGTGCGGCAGCGCGGGATCGCCGAGCACGCGGGAAAAGGTGTCGACGAAGCGCGCCATCGGCACGCTGTACACATCGGAGTTGCTTGGCTTGTTCACCGCAGCCTGCGCCAACTCGACGCGGAAGTCCTCGTCGTCGGCCAGCGCCAGGTGGTTCATGCCCAATGCGGACGACGCGAAGAACGTGAACATGTCGAGATAGCTCTCGCCGGTGCGGGCATCCACAAGATACGAGCCCGACGAGCGATCGATGTCGAGGACAAAGTCCAGCCCGTCAGCCAGGATGCTGCGGGCCAGGACGTCGCGGACGTCGGCGGGGCGAATGGCGGCTGCCAGTTCGGTGGGTGTCAGGACTGCAGTCATGCGCTTATCTTAACAAATTTTTTACGGCCTGCTGTCCATCAAGCAGGAACTATTCCGGCAGGATTTCGCGTCCGGAGTAAAAAGTCTGTAAGATTATCGTGCTTTGGGTGCGGACATTCGCCGCAGTCCGGATCTGTTGCAGTAAGTCTTCAAGCGCCCGCGGGGACTCGACACGCACGAGCAGGATGTAGCTCTCCTCGCCAGCCACCGAGTGACACGACACGATGGCCGGTATGTGTTCGAGCCTGGCGGGCGCATCATCGGGTTGAGAGGGATCGAGAGGGGTGATGGCCACGAACGCCGACAGCATCTTCCCGACCGCTTCGGGGTTGATCCGTGCTGTGTATCCGGTCACCACTCCGCGCGATTCCAGCCGGCGCACCCGGGACTGGACCGCCGAGACCGAAAGCCCGGCGGTCGCGGCGAGGTGGGCCAGCGTCGCCCGCCCATCGGTGACCAGTTCGCGCACCAGTGCGCGATCGATCTCGTCGAGATGTTCGCCCGCCTCCACCATGGCCGGAGACTATCGCAGTAGCGGGATAGGGCGAGCCGCATGAGTCAACGCGTCGAAACCTGGCAGCTGCGCGCGAAATTCGCAGCGGCGCTGTCACGCTTGTACGGCGCCGAGGTGCCTGCCTACACCACGCTCGTCGAGGTCAGCGGCGAAGTGAATCGCGACTGCGCGGCGGCGGGTCCCGGCAGCGAACGGTTGGGCTCGCTGGACCGGGTGACCGCGGAACGCCACGGAGCGATCCGCGTCGGCAGCGCCCGCGAACTCGCCGACGTCGCCGACCTGTTCGCCGCGTTCGGCATGTATCCGGTCGGCTTCTACGACCTGCGCGACGCGGCGTCTCCTGTTCCGGTGGTCTCCACGGCGTTCCGGCCGATCGATACAGACCAGTTGGCCCGCAACCCGTTCCGGGTGTTCACCTCGACGCCGGCGACCGGGGATGCGCGCTTCTTCTCCCCCGGTTTACGCGACCGCGTCCAGCGCTTCATCGGCGCGCGCCAATTGTTCGACCCCGCGCTGATCGCCGAAGCCAGGCGCATCGCGGTGGACGGCGGCGCAGAACCGGAGCGGGCCCGGCGTTTCGTGACCGCCGCGGTCTCCGCGTTCGCCCTTTCCCGTGAGCCGATCGACCGGGGCTGGCACGAGGAGCTGATGCGGGTGTCGGCGGTGGCCGCGGACATCGCAGGCGTGAGCACCACGCACATCAACCACCTGACTCCGCGCGTGATCGACATCGACGAGCTGTACCGGCGCATGACTGCCCGCGGCATCACCATGATCGACGCCATCCAGGGCCCGCCTGCCTGGCATGGCCCCGATGTGCTGTTGCGGCAGACGTCATTTCGTGCGCTGGCCGAGCCACGGGGTTTCCGCGATGCCGACGGCACGGTGCTCGACGGCACGCTGCGGGTACGCTTCGGCGAGGTCGAGGCGCGCGGCGTCGCCCTGACCCCGCTGGGCCGTGACCGCTACGACGCTGCGATGGCCGCACCTGATCCAGCGGCCGTCTGGGCGGACCACTTCCCCGCCACCGATGAGGACATGGCGGCCAGCGGTCTGGCCTACTACCACGGCGGAGACCCATCGAAACCCGTTGTTTACGAAGACTTCCTGCCCGCATCGGCGGCGGGCATCTTCCGGTCCAACCTCGATACCGACACACAGGCGGCCCAGACAGCCGACAATGCGGAATACAGCCTGGATTGGATGGCCGGTCAGATCGGACATCACATTCACGATCCCTACGAGCTCTACGAGAAAGTCGCATCATCATGACCACCGTTCAGACATCTACGCTTCCAACCGCCGAGGCGCTGCGCGCCCAGGTGCGGGACGCGCTTCAGGCCATCGGCTCGGGCGCCGAACTCCGCGAGCCAGGCGGCCGCGGAGCCGCTGGGCCGGCGACATCGAGCCCCGGAGCCGCTGGGCCGGCGACATTCAGCCCCGGTCTGCAGGCCAGCACACCCGTCACCGGTGAGGTGCTGTTCACCGTCGCAGAGACCACGCCCGAACAGGCCGACGCCGCGATAGCCCAAGCCGCGCAGGCATTTACGACGTGGCGTACCACCCCGGCACCTGTCCGGGGAGCGCTGGTGGCCCGCCTCGGCGAGCTGCTCGTCGAGCACAAGGCCGATCTCGCCACACTCGTCACGATCGAGGCGGGCAAGATCACCTCCGAGGCGCTCGGCGAGGTACAGGAGATGATCGACATCTGCCAGTTCGCGGTCGGCCTGTCGCGGCAGCTGTACGGCAAGACGATCGCCTCCGAACGCCCGGGACACCGGCTGATGGAGACCTGGCATCCGCTGGGCGTCGTCGGTGTGATCACCGCGTTCAACTTCCCCGTCGCGGTCTGGTCGTGGAACACCGCGATTGCATTGGTGTGCGGTGACACCGTGGTGTGGAAGCCGTCGGAGCTGACGCCGCTGACCGCGCTGGCATGCCAGGCGCTGATCGAGCGCGCCGCCGCCGACGTGGGTGCGCCACAAGAGGTCAGCCGACTCGTCCAGGGTGGCCGCGAAGTCGGCGAGCGGCTGGTCGACGACCCTCGGGTGGCGCTGCTGAGCGCCACCGGGTCGGTGCGGATGGGTCAGCAGGTCGGGCCGCGGGTGGCACAGAGGTTCGGCAAGGCGCTGCTGGAGCTGGGGGGCAACAACGCCGCTATCGTCACCCCATCGGCCGACCTTGACCTGGCCGTACGTGGAATCGTGTTCTCGGCGGCGGGCACCGCGGGCCAGCGCTGTACGACGCTGCGCAGGCTGATCGTGCATTCCTCGGTGGCCGACGAGCTCGTCGACCGCATCGTCAACGCGTACCGGCAGCTGCCGATCGGCGACCCGGCCGTGGAGGGCACGCTGATCGGCCCCCTGATTCACGAGACCGCCTACCGCGACATGGTCGGAGCCCTCGAGCAGGCCCGCGCCGACGGCGGCGAGGTCTTTGGCGGCGAGCGCCATGACGTCGGAGACGAGAGCGCCTACTACGTCGCGCCTGCCGTGGTGCGGATGCCATCGCAGACCGCGGTGGTCCATAACGAGACGTTCGCACCGATCCTCTACGTATTGACCTACGACGAGCTCGACGAGGCGATTGCGTTTAACAACGCTGTACCGCAGGGTCTTTCGTCGTCGATCTTCACCCTCGACGCGCGCGAAGCCGAACGCTTCATGTCGGCCGACGGTTCGGACTGCGGCATCGCCAACGTCAACATCGGCACGTCCGGCGCCGAAATCGGCGGTGCCTTCGGCGGCGAGAAGCAGACCGGGGGCGGGCGCGAGTCGGGCTCGGATGCGTGGAAGGCGTATATGCGCCGGGCCACCAACACCGTCAACTACTCATCCGAGCTACCGCTGGCGCAGGGCGTGCATTTCGGCTGACGCCATAGGCGTTTGATGCGCCACAAGCTGGTCACTACACGACCATGCAAAACAGCAATCCGCGGGTATTCGCACTGGTCGGAATCGTGGCAATGGCGGTGGCCGCTCTGGTGATGTTCGCCGCACGCCAGCTGGGCTCTGCAACCGGATCTCGGGGTGCTGGCCAGCTCGGTGATCGCCGTCGTCGTCGCGGCCATCACGTGCGTCGTCTCGTGGGTGGTGGCCGCGTTCGCATTCGCGACCGCGCTGTCCGGTTCGGTCACCGGGCTGGTGCTCGTTCCGGTGTTATTCGGCGCCCCCGCGTTGTCCGTGCTGATCCTGGGATTGCTTGCGCTTCGCGTGGCCCCTGGCCGAGCTGAGGGCGTTTCGATCCATCGGGAAGCCCAGTATCAGTAGCGTCAAGCCATGCTGGGTCTGCCCGACACGGTGCGCGCGTGCCTGTTCGACCTCGACGGGGTGCTCACCGACACTGCGAGTGTGCACAAGAAAGCGTGGAAGGCGATGTTCGACTCGTACCTGCAGCGGCGGGCCGAACGAACCGAC
>DASQCE010000376.1:0-5796 GCA_035634855.1 Mycobacterium sp. | reverse complement strand
CCCCCATGGCACGCTCGCGGGTCGGGAACTGAGCGCCTACCTCGTCTCTGTTGCGCTCGGCTGGAACATTGTGCCCTACACCATCATTCACGACGGGCCCGCCGGCCGCGGCATGCTGCAGCTGTGGGTGGATCAGCCCGGCTCGAGTCTGGGGGAGGTCGGCGACGAGCCCGCCTCCGGGCCCGACCTGGTCGACCTATTGCCCGCGGGACACATTCCGCCGGGCTATCTACCGGTGCTGCAGGCCTACGACTACGCCGGCGACGAAGTCACCCTTGTGCACGCCGACGACATTCGGCTGCGCCGCATGGCCGTTTTCGATGTGCTGATCAACAACGCCGACCGAAAAGGCGGCCACATCCTGTGCGGTGTCGACGGGCAGGTGTACGGCGTCGACCACGGGGTGAGCCTGCACGTCGAGGACAAGCTGCGCACCGTGCTGTGGGGCTGGTCCGGAAAACCGGTCGATGACGAGACTCTGGAGACGGTCGCGCGGCTGCGCGATCAGTTGCGTGGTGAGCTCGGCGATCAGCTGTGTGCGCACATCACTAGTCGCGAGGTGGATGCGCTACACGCCAGAGCCGTTGCGCTGCTGAACAATCCGGTGATGCCCACACCGGATCGGCGCCGACCTATCCCGTGGCCGGCGTTCTGATGGGCCTGACCGATGCGGCGCTGGCCGCCGAGGTGGCCACGGACGCCGGAAAACTGCTGCTCGCCGTGCGCGAGGAACTTGGCTTCGACGACCCGTACGACCTCGGCGACGCGGGCGATAAGCGGGCCAACGTCCTGATTCTCGACCGGCTGCAACGCGACCGGCCCGACGACGCGGTGCTGTCCGAGGAGGCCGTCGACGACCTGTCGCGGGTGCACGCCGACCGGGTGTGGATCGTCGACCCCGTGGACGGCACCCGCGAGTTCTCCTGGCCGGGGCGAACCGACTGGGCGGTGCACGTCGCGCTGTGGCAGCGCTTCGGAGCCTCAGGGGCGGCGACCCAGGGCCACGACGGGGGCATCACCGACGCCGCGGTCGCGCTCCCGGCTCGTGGTGAGGTGTACCGCACCGATACCGTCAACGCCCCGCCGCCGCGCCGCGACGGTCCTCTCCGCATCACCGCCAGCGCCAGCAGGCCGCCCGCGGTGCTGTGGCGGCTGCGGGATCGAATGGACATCCAGATGGTGCGGATCGGGTCGGCAGGCGCCAAGGCGATGGCCGTGGTGCGCGGCGACGTCGATGCCTACGTGCACGCCGGCGGCCAGTGGGAGTGGGACTCCGCCGCACCGGCAGGGGTGGTCCAGGCCGCGGGGCTGCATGCATCACGGCTCGACGGCTCCCCGCTGATCTACAACCGACGCGACCCCTACCTGCCCGACTTCCTGATGTGTCGCGCTGAGCTGGCCGATGTCCTGCTCGATGGCATCTGGTCGACGTATCGGGAACGCTGATCGGGAATGGATCGCCGCTCGGCGTTGTAGCTCACGTTCGAAGCAACGCACCATCGGGAGGCCGCCCTGATCGAACACCTTAGAGTCGACGCTATGCAATCGTGGCCGGCTCCGGACGTCCCGGCGCTGCCGGGACGCGGCCCACAGCTGCGGCTTTACGACAGTGCCGACCGCCAGGTCCGCCCGGTCACCACGGGTGAGACAGCCACCATGTACGTCTGCGGCATCACCCCGTACGACGCCACCCACCTGGGGCATGCCGCCACCTACCTGGCGTTCGACCTGGTGCACCGGGTCTGGCTGGACGTCGGGCACAAGGTCCACTACGTGCAGAACATCACGGATGTCGACGATCCGCTGTTCGAGCGGGCCCAGCGCGACGGCGTCGACTGGCGTGAGCTGGCCACCCGCGAGACGGACCTGTTCCGCGAAGACATGGCTGCGCTCCGGGTGCTGCCGCCGCACGACTATGTGGCGGCCACCGAGGCCATTGGTGAGGTCGTCGAGCTGGTGGAGAAGATGCTGGCCTCCGGTGCGGCCTACGTCGTCGACGACCCCGACTACCCGGACGTGTACTTCCGCACCGACGCCACGCGGCAGTTCGGCTACGAGTCCGGCTACGACCGCGACACCATGTTGCGCCTGTTCACCGAACGTGGCGGCGACCCCGACCGCTCTGGCAAGAGCGACGAGCTGGACGCGTTGATGTGGCGCGCGGAGCGCCCCGGCGAGCCCAGCTGGCCGTCGCCGTTCGGCCCCGGCCGCCCCGGTTGGCACGTCGAATGCGCAGCCATTGCGCTCAGCCGCATCGGCACAGGTCTGGACATCCAGGGCGGCGGCAGCGACCTGATCTTCCCGCACCACGAGTTCTCCGCCGCGCACGCCGAATCCGTAACGGGGGAGCGGCGATTCGCCCGCCATTACGTTCACGCCGGGATGATCGGCTGGGACGGGCACAAGATGAGCAAGAGTCGGGGCAACCTCGTCCTGGTGTCGCGGCTGCGGGCCGAGGGCGTCGAACCGGCAGCCATCAGGCTCGGACTGCTCGCCGGGCACTATCGCGCCGACCGGTCGTGGAGCGATCAGGTGCTCGACGAGGCGAACGCGCGGCTTGAGCGATGGCGAGCGGCGACGACTCTACCCGCGGCGCCCGGTGCGACCGACGTGGTGGCCCGCGTGCGCCAGTACCTGGCTGACGATCTCGACACGCCGAAAGCGCTTGCCGCACTCGATGGTTGGACTACCGACGCGCTTGAGTACGGCGGCCACGACACCGAAGCAGGTCGGACTGTGGCGACCGCCGTCGACGCACTGCTCGGCGTCCAGTTGTAGCGATGACCCTCGCGCTCACCGTTTTTCAAGGTCGTGTGGGCGATCACAATGATCGCGGTTTCGCCGGCGCGTCGGCGATCGGGGCGGAATGGCAACGCTGGCTCGGTCTGACCGCGGCCACCGTCGGCACGCCGGAGGCTCCGCTGAACACCGGTTGGCGCGCGGAACTCATCGCGGCCACGCCGACTCTCGGGGAAATGTCACACCGGTACGACGCCATCTACAGCGCCGGCCAGACACCGGTGTCCGCGTTGACGCGCTGTGCCGTAGCCCTGGCCACCTTGCCCGTGGTGGCCCGGTATCACCCCGATGCGCTCGTGGTGTGGTTCGACGCCCACGGCGACCTCAATACGCCCGAGTCGACCACGACCGACTATCTCGGCGGCCTGGCGTTATCCGGCCCGGTAGGTATGTGGGAGTCGGGGCTGGGGTCGGGAATCGCCGCGGCCAACGTGGTGCTCGGCGGGGCGCGGGAGTTGGATCCCTTCGAACGCCGTCTCATCGACGAGGGCGTGGTGCGACACGTTCCGGTCGGCCCGAACATGCTGGAGGACCTCGACACGGTGGTGGGGGACCGTCCGGTGTACTTCCATCTCGACTGCGATGTTCTCGAACCCGGCCTGGTGCCCACCGACTATCGCGTGCCGAACGGACTGAGTCTCGATGAATTGTCCGGTGTAGCAAGCCGATTAGCGGAAAACGCTGTCGTTGGTGTCGAAGTCGCCGAGTTCGAGGGCAGCTGGTCCGACACCGGCGCGCCGGGAGACCCCGGCCCATTGCTGACCGCACTCTCTCCACTCGTGGGCGGCTGACGCCCAATCGGCCCGCCGCCGCGTCGGGTGGAGTACGTTTCGGCCATGGGTTCTGTGAACGGAAAAGTCGCCCTGATCACCGGCGGCGCCAACGGTGTTGGAGCGGAAGTTGCTCGGCGCCTGCACGACAAGGGCGCCAGGGTGATGCTGACCGACCTCGACGAGGTGCTGCTCAAGGAGGTGGCGACGCGACTCGGTGAGGATCGCGTGCTCGCGGCCGTGGCCGATGTGCGCGACCTTTCTGCGATGCAGAACGCCGTCGACAAGGGCATCGAGAGGTTCGGCGGGATCGACATCGTCGTGGCCAACGCCGGGATCGGAACCTACGGTTCGGTGCTGCAAGTCGATCCGGAGGCGTTCCGGACACTGATCGACGTAAATGTGGTCGGTGTTTTTCACACTGTGCGGGCCACTCTGCCGTCGGTGATCGATCGGCAGGGCTATGTGCTAATCGTGTCGTCGGGCGCCGCCTATCTCGCCTTTGCGGGTCTGGCGCCTTACAACGCTTCGAAGGCTGGTGTCGAGCATTTCGCAAATGCGCTGCGGTTGGAGGTTGCGCACCTAGGCGTCGATGTCGGATCGGCCCACATGTCCTGGATCGACACACCCCTCGTCCGTGAATCGAAAGCCGATCTTTCGACGGTGCGTGAAATGCTGGCGAGCCTGCCCGGGCCGCTGGCCAAGACCACATCGGTCGAAAAGTGCGGCGACGCATTCGTCAAAGGCATCGAGGCTCGCAAGCGCCGCATCAACTGTCCGGGGTGGGTCGAAGTCCTCCGGTGGATACGCCCGTTGCTGGCCACCCGGATGGTCGAGGCACAGACTGCGAAGACCGCTAGCGAATTGCTACCGAAAATGGACGCCGAGGTCGCCGCACTCGGGCGCTCGATGAGCACCCGCACCGACTCGCTGGAAAAGCATTGATCCGCCGCATCGGGGTCGTCGTAGCAATAGTCGCGCTGATCGTCGGGTGCAGCACCAAGGGGTCGGAAGAGGCGCCTAAGTCATCACCGCCGCCCACTCCGGCGGCGGTGACACCCGAGCAGGCGCGTGCCATCGCCAAGGAGGCCTACGTCTACGGCTTTCCGATCGTCGACAACTACCGGGTCCAGTACGCGTATTTCGTGAACAAGGAGAACCCCGAGTACAAGGGCGGCTGGAACGAAATCCACAACACCGCAAGGGTTTACACGCCCGAGGACAAGGCGATCCAGACCCCGAACTCGGACACGCCGTACTCCGCGCTCGGTGCCGACCTGCGGGCCGAGCCGCTGGTGCTGACCGTGCCGCCGATCGAGCAGGATCGCTACTACTCGCTGCAGTTCGTCGATGCCTATACCTACAACATGGCCTACGTGGGCAGCCGTACCACCGGCAACGGCGGCGGGAAATATCTTCTCGCCGGGCCGAATTGGAAAGGGGACAAGCCCGAAGGCATCAACGAGGTCATCCGCTCCGACACGGACCTGGCGTTCGTGCTGTACCGCACCCAGCTGTTCGGCCCGTCCGACATCGATACCGTCAAGAAGATCCAGGCCGGTTATCAAGTCCAGCCATTATCGGTTTATCTGAACCAGCCGCCACCGGCGCCCGCAGCGCCGATCGACTTCGTGCCGCCGCTGACCCCGGACCAGCAGAAGACCTCGCCGCAGTTCTTCGAGATCCTCAACTTCGCGTTGCGCTTCGCGCCGCCGCTGCCGTCCGAGAAGGATTTGCGTGCACGGTTCGCCACCATTGGCATCGGTCCCGACGGAGACTTCGACGCCGACAAGCTGAGCCCAGAGATGCGAAAAGCGATCGAGGGCGGGATGGCCGACGCGTGGGCCGAGTTCAACACCTTCAAGAAGGACAAAGTCGACACGGGCCAGGTGGGCCCGGCGCAGTTCTTCGGCACCGCCGAGGACTTGAAGGGCAACTACCTGTACCGGATGGCGGGCGCAGTGCTCGGCATCTACGGCAACACCGCGGCGGAGGCGCTGTACCCGAGCGCCACGACCGACTCCGCGGGTGCGCCGCTGACCGGTGCGAACAACTACACCTTTCACTTCGCGAAAGATCAGCTGCCGCCTGTCAACGCGTTCTGGTCGCTGACCATGTACGAACTGCCGCAGAGCCTGCTGGTGGCCAACTCGATGAACCGTTATCTCATCAATTCGCCGATGTTGCCCAGCCTGGTGCCCGACCCCGACGGCGGCTACACGTTCTA
>DASQCE010000375.1:0-3823 GCA_035634855.1 Mycobacterium sp. | reverse complement strand
CGCGCGCGTGCCTCCGGCATGACGGTGGTGTTCTGGCTGGATACCGAACGGCCGCACGAGGCCGAGCTGAGAAAGAAGGTCAAGGCGTACCTGAAGGACCACGACACCGAAGGCCTACACATCCAGATCATGCCGCAGGTGTGGGCCATGCGATACACGCTGGAGCGGGTGGTCCGCGGACAGGACACCATCGCCGCGACCGGCAACATCCTGCGTGACTACCTCACCGACCTGTTCCCGATCCTGGAGCTGGGCACCAGCGCCAAGATGTTGTCGATCGTCCCGTTGATGGCTGGTGGCGGCATGTACGAGACGGGCGCCGGCGGTTCGGCGCCGAAGCATGTTCATCAGCTGGTCGAAGAAAACCACCTGCGGTGGGATTCGCTCGGCGAGTTCCTTGCGCTGGGCGCTTGCTTTGAAGACCTGGGCGACAAGACCGGCAACAAGCGGGCCGCGCTGCTGGGCAAGACCTTGGACGGCGCGATCGGCAAGCTGCTGGAAAATGACAAAGGCCCGTCGCGCAAGACCGGCGAGCTCGACAACCGCGGGAGTCAGTTCTACCTCGCGCTTTACTGGGCGCAGGAACTCGCCGAGCAGACGGAAGATCAAGAGCTGGCCGATCACTTCGCCAAGCTGGCCAAGTCGCTGTCCGAAAAGGAAGACGCTGTCATCTCCGAACTCGCTGAGGTGCAAGGGAATTCAGTAGACATCGGTGGCTACTACTACCCGGACCGCGAGAAGACGACGGCGGTGATGCGGCCGAGCAAGACGCTCAACGAGACGCTGGCGGGCGCTCAGGGCTGACGCCGGCGGCGTTACAAAACACTACTGGTCAGTAACGGAATGGTGCACCCGTGTGCGCCATCCGGCCCTTGTAGGGTGGCTCACATGTCCAAGATCAAGGTCGAAGGCACGGTCGTAGAGCTCGACGGCGACGAGATGACTCGGATCATCTGGAAGATGATCAAGGAGCATCTGATCCTGCCGTACCTCGATGTCGACTTGGACTACTACGACCTGGGTATCGAGCACCGGGACGAGACCGACGACCAGGTGACCATCGACGCAGCCGAGGCCATCAAGCGCCATGGCGTCGGCGTGAAGTGCGCGACGATCACCCCCGACGAAGCCCGCGTCAAGGAGTTCAACCTCAAGCAGATGTGGCTGTCGCCGAACGGCACCATCCGAAACATACTGGGCGGCACCATCTTCCGCGCACCGATCGTCATCAAGAATGTGCCTCGCCTGGTTCCCGGCTGGACCAAGCCGATCATCATCGGCCGTCACGCATTCGGCGACCAATACCGCGCGTTCAACACCAAGGTCGAGATGCCCGGCACGTTCACCGTGACGTTCACTCCCGACGACGGCAGCGAGCCGATGGTGCACGACGTCGTTCAGATTCCTGAGGGCGGCGGCGTCATCATGGGCATGTACAACTTCAAGAAGTCGATTCAGGACTTCGCCCGCTCGTCATTCAACTATGGGCTGCAACAGAATTACCCTGTCTACCTGTCGACGAAGAACACCATCCTCAAGGGCTACGACGGAATGTTCAAGGACGAGTTCCAGCGCATCTTTGACGAGGAGTACTCCGACGAGTTCGACAAGCGGGGATTGACCTACGAGCACCGCCTGATCGACGACATGGTGGCCTCCTGCCTGAAGTGGGAAGGCGGCTACGTGTGGGCGTGCAAGAACTACGACGGCGACGTCCAGTCGGACACCGTCGCACAGGGCTACGGTTCACTGGGTCTGATGACGTCGGTGCTGATGACGCCGGACGGCAAGATCGTCGAGGCTGAGGCCGCGCACGGCACTGTCACCCGCCATTACCGGCAGCACCAGCAGGGCAAGCCCACCTCCACCAACCCGATAGCCTCGATCTTCGCGTGGACTCGCGGCCTTGAGCATCGCGGCAAGCTGGACAACACGCCTGACGTGATCAAGTTCGCAAACACGTTGGAGGAGAGCGTGATCGGCACGGTCGAGGGCGGTCAGATGACCAAGGACCTGGCCCTGTTGATCGGCGATCAGCAGCCGTATCAGACCAGCGGGGAATTCCTCGACACCATCGCGGCCAATTTCAAGAAGTCCCTCGACGACTCTTAGCCGATGGCCTGGTGCGGCGGCGTCGCGTAGCGGTCGACGAAGCCGACGATCAGGTCGGCGACCCTGCGTGGCGCCTCGAACATCGGGATGTGCCCGACGCCCTCCAAGTAACTGATCTGCGTATCCTTCGGCAGCTGCGTGGTGAACTGACGGGTGAACCGCGGATGCGGCAGCACCCGGTCCCTCTCGCAGATGATCAAATGCGTCGGCGCGCTGCCGTCGGCCATCTCGAGCAGGCCCGGCAGTGTGAGCGATTTGACCAGCAGTTGGTAGTAGGCCGGGCAGTGCGACACGTCGTCGATGATGTCGATCAAGTCGGCATCGGACAGGCCCTCCGGCGTCGCGCTGACCGGCAGATGCGCCAGGTAGCGGGTGAACGGCAGCTTCAGGACTCGCTGACCGAAGGCCAGAGTGACGAGCCACACCGGCAGGCCCGCCAGGAACTTGCCGACGATCTCGAACTTCACCGGGGTGAAGTGGCGCCAGCCGCCTGCCGGCGCGATTCCGGTGAGCGTGCGGGCGCGTCCGCGGCGTTCGAGTTCGAACGCCACCCAGCCGCCGAGTGAGTTACCGACGATGTGTGCGGTGTCCCAACCCAGCGCGTCCATCCGGCGCTCGACGTCGTCGGCCAATGCCCCGGAATGCAGGAAGAACGGCCCTTTGACGCCGCCGTTGTGGCCGGGCATGGTCGGCGCAAAGACTTCGTAGCGCCCGGTCGCCGGAGCCGCCGGGTCGGCGACATCGATTCCAGCAATCAGCGGCGCAGCCTTTTTCCACACGTTCTGGGACATCATGAACGGATGCAGCAAAAGCATCGGCTCGCCGGAGCCCAGGTGTATCGGTGCGCGGTCGGTCATGCTGCCCGACACTAAAGGTGATACCGGCGGTACCGCAAGCGCGTCGGCTACGGTCTGTCCCCGTGATCGTCAGCACCGTCAACGTCAACGGTATCCGCGCCGCCATCAAGCAGCGGTCGTCGGAGAATTTGGGGCTGCTGCCGTGGCTCGCCCAGACGAGGGCCGATGTGGTTTGCCTGCAGGAGACGCGGGCCGACGACGAGCAACTGGCAGGCGCGCTGCGCCCCGCGCTGTCCGATCGTCCCCCTCGCAAGCTGGGGGGGTACCCCCTGGTATCTGGCGTCGGCGGGCGGGCATCTCAAGGGCCGCAATGGTGTTGCGGTGCTGAGCCGGCATCCGATCAAGTCGGTGCGCGATCTGGACGGTGCCGATGTGGGCAGTGCGTGTTGAGGGGTGGCCCGTACACCACGGCATCGCAGGTTCGGCAATGTCAGCTGGTGTGTCCGCCGCCGTGGCCGAGGCAGGCGACATGACCCACGAGGACCTGTTGAGGTCGAGTGAGTGGCCGTTGGGGCAGCGACTGGGCGGGCGGGTCGAGAGCCACGATCTCGCCGTCGAGCACTAGGCCGCGGTTGGGCAGCGCCGGTAACGCGCGCCCAGATCTCCGGGAAGGTGCGGGTGATCTCAGCTCCCGTCGTGGCTAAGCAGCGTGACTATGCCACCGTCGATGCGGCTATGCCACATTGGCCGTCATGTTTCGCCTCAACTACTTAGTTGGCGAACCATTTTGGGGGCTTGCCAGAGTGGCCAGGTTGGGCAGCGGATAGGGAAAATTCATTGCTGCCGCAAGTATAGCGACGCACATCTAGCGCAAATAAGCGCTTCTGCTATTGACACATGAGACAATTCTTGAC
>DASQCE010000374.1:0-2669 GCA_035634855.1 Mycobacterium sp. | reverse complement strand
TTCAATATCGCGGCCTTGGTCGCGATGACGATGGAGCGGAAGGCGACCGTCAGCAGAACGAAGGCAAGCAGGACGACGGTGAGGATGAGCCAAGGCATGCGTTTGGCGATCTTCGCGGTGAAGTCGATATAGCCGGCGGTGGTGCCGACGACGTAGGTCTTGGCGGGGACGGTGGGCAGGACCGAGTCGCGGAGATCGTTAGCCAGTTTGGTGGTGGCGGCGTCTTGCGGTGAGGTGGTGGGGACGACGTTGATCACCGCCGTGGTATTGGCGCTGTTCACCGACGGTGGCGCGACGGCGGCCACGCCCGGGGTCTTGCTCAGGGTGCTCTGCGTGTTCGCCAGCAGCGTCTGGTTGGCCTGCGGGCTGTTGCCGGAGGGCAATTGGACGACGACGGTGAGGGGGCCGTTTGCGCCGGGCCCGAAGTTGGTGGCGATGAGGTCGTAGGCGCGGCGGATGCTTTCGGATGTCGGGTTGGTGCCCGCGTCGAGTTGCCCGAGTCGCAGCGAGAACAGCGGGATGGCGAGCACGACTAGCACACCGGTGGCGGCGATGGCCCAGGGCCAGGGCCGGTTGCTGACCTTGCGGCCCCAACGGGCGAAGGCGCTGTTTTCATGGGCCTCGTCACTCGCGGCAGTCAGCTTGGCGAGCCGCGCCGCGGCGGTCGCCTCGTCGACGTTGCCGCGGGTGGCGCGTTTGGCCGCCCTTCGGTCTTTGATGGCGCGGACGTTTTGTTTGGCCACGCCCATGAATGCGGGCATCAACGTCAACGCGGCCAGCATCGCGACCGCTACCACGATCGCCGAGGCGAGTCCCATCGCACCGACGAACGGAACCCCGGAGACGTACAGGCCGAGGATGGAGACGACCACGGTGCTGCCGGCGACCACGATCGCTGCCCCGGAGGTAGCAGTCGCGCGGCCGGCCGACTTGATCACGGGTACGCCGTGGTCGAGCTGTTCGCGGTGCCGGGCCATGAGGAACAAGCCGTAGTCGATGGCCACCCCGAGCCCGAGCAGGGTCGCGACCGTTGGGGCGGTGGTGGGGAAGGTGATCGCGGCGGCCAGCAAGCCGACCAGGGCCAGGCCGGCGAACACGCTGAATAGCGCCGACAACAACGGCATCACGGCGGCCACGACCGAGCCGAACATGAACAGCAGCAACACCAGCGCGCAGGACAAGCCGATGATCTCCGATGTCTTGTCGTCGGTGGTCTGCCCGATCTGCCCAGCCCCGCCGCCGTACTCGACTTGCAGGCCTGCCGTCCGGGCCGGCGCGACCGCGTTATCGAGCTGATGGAGATAAGCGGTGTCCAATGACGGCGGCACCACATCCCACGACACGTTCCCGTACGCGGTCGTGCCGTTCTTGGCCACCTGGGGCGAGTTCGGCACCGCGAACGGGCTGACCGCGTTGAGCACGTGCGGCAGCTTCGCCACGTTAGCCATCGCGGTGTTCACGGCGTTGGTCTGCGTAGCTACGCTCCCGGTCGGCGCGTGGAAGACGATCTGCCCGGCGTAGCCGCCCTGGGCCGGGAACTCCTTCTTCAGTACCGAAAGTCCTTGCGCCGACTCGCTTCCGGTGACCGTGTAGTTGTTCTCGAAGTGACCACCGAACACGCTGCGCAGCCCGATCAGCGCGCCCAGGATGATCACCCAAGCGACGATGACCTCCCAATGCCGCTTGGCGCACCAACGGCCAACAGTGTCGAGGAACGCGTTCATGATCCACTCCTGTCAGGTACGGCTTCGTCGGTCATCGACTCGACGCACCGTCACCATTCTGGGTATTTCCGTCTGACACGCAGCGACTAGATCGATGACATTGTCGCAACGACGATGATCTGCAGCGCACCGAAAATCCCTAGGGTCAGTCCCTAGTCTTCGGCCGGCTCGCGTGATTTGCCCGATGGACGTCATTTGGTCACGCTCATCGCCACAATCTCGGGGGAAAGGCGGCGTGGCGGAGGACGGCGACGCATCCGCCGAATCAGCACCCAGGAGTACTTCACGACGACCGCGGCCAACAGGATCAGCTGCGCCCACCGGAACCACTGCGGGGCGAAGTCCAGTGCCACGAACGGATGTGGATGCGCCTGCGCGTAGGTCAGCGCGGTTGCCGCGTTGACGACGCCGTGACCAAGTACGTCGACCCCGCTCACTGGTTGCGCGGTGCGCAGTATGGCCGCTTGCGTAGCCGCCGCGGTCGCTCCATGTGCGCGTAACAGCGCCGCAATGCCACTGACGAATGGCGTAGCCATGGAGGTGCCATCGAGTTGGCCGGTACCGTCGGTTCCGTTCGGAAACAGCGTGGTCGGATATGACGGAGCCGTCGACCAGAATCCAACGCCAGGCGCGGCGACCTCAGCCGGGCCCCCCCAGTTGGTGAACGATGCGGGGTGCTGATTCTCGTCGACCGCGGCAACGGTTATGACCGGCACTCCGGACTTATAGACCTGCAGGTGCTGGTGCTCGTTGCCGGCGGCACCCACCACGACGGCGCCCTTCGCGTACGCGTACTTGGCGGCGTCGTTGAGGGCGCCCTCCTTTTGCACTTGCGCGATGAGGCCGGCTTGGTCGATCGATAGGTTCACCACATCGGCGCCGTGGTCCGCCGCCCATCGAACCCCGTTCGCGATAGTGGCGACAGCGGCGCCACCCTGCGAGTCC
>DASQCE010000373.1:0-2541 GCA_035634855.1 Mycobacterium sp. | reverse complement strand
AATCGTCGAGCGACAAGCCAGCGTCGTCAGCGCCGACGAGAGACCGCCCTGCGACAGAATGGCCGGATGGAGTCCGCGTGACAGTTCTCTGAGTTCAGTTGACGCCTCGGCCAACTCGGACGCCAACTCGGCCAGCGCCTTTTTGAGATCGTCCAGTTCAGCGGGCACAAACTGCTCGGCCAAGCGCAGCCTCAGAGTCGATGTGACGAGCCGCTGTTGGACGCCATCGTGCAAATCCCGCTCCACCTGCCGCCGAGCGGCGTCGCCCGCCGCGACAATCCTCGCTCGTGAGGCGTTGAGCGCGAGCACCGCCTTGCGCGCGGCAACCACGCCGACGACGAAGTTCGCCAGCAACGCCATAGCCGTCAACACGGCGTACACGACGCCGACCGGAGATGAAGGCTCGACTTGCTTCAGGAGGATGACGAGAACAGTTTCGACAACAAGGAAGACCGCCGCCGCACAGATCGCCAGCACGGCCCCACGACGCGTCGACGGCAACAGGAGGCGAACCACCCGCGTGGGGATGTTCATGGATCCACCGCGCCGTTCGAGGGGCTTACGCACAACCGTCTTCCGAAGACCCTCGATGCCGTCAGCGCAGCATGGATCACACCGAAATCATCTCAGAACTGGCTCTGAAATGGGCTCGGACCGGACAGCCAATATAAGAGCGCGACGGACGGACGCAGGGTTTCCGACTCGGCCAGCCGCATGCTGTCTAAGCCTGGATACACCGATTCGGTGAAGGTCTGAGGTGAGTCTTAACGTCGAAATGCCCTGTCGTGGTGGGAGAATGGGACTTCTTGAGGATCACATTCGGCCACAACGAAGGGCATCTCGTAGATGCAACTATCTCACATCCGACCCGTCGCGGCCGCGAAGTTCGACGACCCGAATCTCGTGTCCTGCGCGGGCCTGGTCCCGACCGTGGCGTTGGCGCAGCAGTGCGACCTGGGCGCATTGGCCGATGAACGCCTGACAGTGCCCACCGACAAAGGTGCCAACGCCGGCCGGAAGATCACCTCGCTGGTAGCGGGCATGGTCGCCGGCGCCGACAGTATCGACGACATGGCATTGCTGCGACACGGGGCGATGGGAACGATCTTCGATCACCCGTACGCACCGTCGACGTTGGGGTCGTTCCTGCGTGAATTCACCTTCGGGCACGTCCGCCAGCTCGATGCCGTCGGGTCCCGGTTTTTGTCCGGGCTGGCCGATCGGACCCCGATCGTCGCCGGGATCGACGGCACCGTCTTCGTGGACATCGACGACACGATCATCGAAGTCCACGGGCACGGTAAACAAGGTTCGGGATACGGCTACTCCGGGGTGCGCGGGTTGAACGCGTTGATCACAACGGTGAGCACCGAACGCGCCGCGCCGGTGATCGTCGGTCAACGGCTACGCAAAGGTTCCTGCGGATCCCCCCGCGGAGCCGCCCGGATGGTCAGCGACACCCTGGCCACCATCGGTGGACTCCGCGCAGCGGCCACCGACACCGCCGCGGGTGTGGGTGTGGGTGCGGCGCCGAAGGTGTTGGTGCGGGTTGATTCGGCGTTCTACGGGTATCGGGCAGTGCGCGCGGCGATCCGCGGCGGAGCCGATGTGTCGGTGACGGTGCGCCAAACCGAGACCGTCAAAGCCGCGATCGCCGAGATCGACGACAGTGCCTGGACACCCATCGAATACACCGACGCCGTCTACGACGAGAACACCGGCACCTGGATCTCGCGGGCCGAGGTCGCCGAAATCGACTTCACCGCGTTCACCTCCCGTACCAAGAGCCAGCAGATACCGGGGCGGTTGATCGTGCGCCGCATCCCCGACCTCAACGTCGAGGCCACCGATCAGGGCGTCTTGTTCGACACCTGGCGGTTCCACGCGTTCTTCACCACCACCGACCTCGACATCGTGACCGCAGACAAAACCCACCGTCAGCACGCGATCATCGAACAGGTCCATGCCGACCTGAAGAACTCCGCCCTCGCCCATCTACCGTCGAACCACTTTTCGGCGAACGCGGCGTGGCTGGTCTGTGCGGTGATCGCGTTCAACCTCACCCGCGCCGCCGCCACCCTCACCGGCGCCCCGCGGTTGGTGAAAGCCACCACTGCCAGCATCCGCCGCACGCTCATCTCAGTACCGGCCCGTATCGCGTCCTCCGCCCGCCGACTGACGCTGCACCTACCGACCGACTGGCCGTGGGAAACCGCGTGGAACATGCTGTTCGACAGCGTGTTCCATCGACACATCCCGATCATCGGCTAACAGCAAACACCAAACCACCCCCGAGACGAAAGACCCAGTGGGACAACCCGACACCGAGGTCGGGCACTCAACCACGCTCTCACCCCAGCTGCTGCCACACAACGAAACTCACCACCGAGACCACAGTCGATCGGTGGATTCAGGTTAAATCCTGGGGGCTTTTCGTCGGTGCTCCACGTGGAGCGTGGCCGTTACCGCCCGCCGAGGCGGTTAGTCGACCGGGGTTCTACCGGGGATCTATTTCGCAGGCGATACCGTCCTGGTCGCGAT
>DASQCE010000372.1:0-7206 GCA_035634855.1 Mycobacterium sp. | reverse complement strand
GCCGTCTATGTCGGGTCGGGACAGCTGGATTTGGGTATCACGGGCCGTGATCTCGCCCACGAGTCCGACGCGCCCGTGCGCGAACGACTCGCCCTGGGCTTCGGCTCGTCGACGTTCCGCTACGCGGCGCCGGCCGGTCGGCGGTGGCGCGTCGAGGACCTCGCGGGCAAGCGGATTGCCACTGCGTTTCCCCATCTGGTGCGAAAGGACTTGGCGGCGCGCGGGATTGAGGCCACCGTGATCCGGCTCGATGGCGCGGTGGAGATTTCGGTGCAGCTCGGCGTTGCCGACGCGATCGCCGACGTGGTGGGTTCGGGTCGCACGCTCGGCCTGCATGATTTGGTGGCCTTCGGTGAACCGCTGTGCGATTCGGAGGCCGTCCTCATCGAGCGTGAGAACCCGAGCGACGAAAACGCCGCCCTCCGTGACCAGCTGGCAGGCCGGGTCCAGGGCGTGGTGTTCGGACAGCAATACCTGATGCTGGACTATGACTGCCCCCGCAGCGTCCTCGACGATGCCACCGCGGTCACTCCCGGCCTCGAATCGCCAACGATCGCCCCGCTTGCCGATCCAGCGTGGGTCGCGGTGCGGGCACTGGTGCCACGCCGGGATGTGAATGGGATCATGGACGAACTCGCGGCGATCGGCGCCAAGGCGATCCTGGCGTCTGACATCCGGTTCTGCCGCTTCTGATTCAGCCGGAGCATCCACGCGGCGCGTGTTAGCGTCCGGGTGTCGTTTCCACCGGTCGGGAGGTTGCCATGACGCAGGTCGTCGTTATCTTGCTCGCTCTGGCGATTGGTGTGATCGCCGGTCTGCGCGCGCTGACGGCTCCGGCGGTGGTCGCCTGGGGTGCGTTCCTGGGCTGGATCGACGTCGACGGAAAGTGGTCGGATTGGGTGGCCCATCCAATCACCGTGACCGTGCTGACCATCTTCCTGCTGGTCGAGCTCGTCACGGACCAACTGCCCAAGACGCCGAGCCGCAAGACACCGCCGCAGTTCATCACCCGGCTGCTGATGGGTGCCTTCGCCGGAGCGGTCATCGGCAGCGCCTCGCATCACACGTTCATCGCGCTGGGCGCCGGCATGATCGGCGCGGTGCTCGGCACGCTCGGTGGCGCCGAAGCTCGCAGCCGCCTGGTAGCCGCCAACGGTGGTAAGGACCGGCCGGTTGCCATCGGCGAAGACATCGTCGCCGTCGGCGGCGGGTTCCTGGTCGCATTCCTCGTCAGCTTCGCTCCCCTCGTCTGAGCCGTCCTTCATGGCAGAGAAATTCGACGCGATCATCGTCGGTGCCGGTCAGGCAGGGCCATCGCTGGCAGGCAGGCTGACAGAAGCCGGACAGACCGTCGCGGTGATCGAACGCAAACTCGTCGGCGGTACCTGCGTCAACACAGGTTGCATCCCGACCAAGACACTCGTGGCCAGCGCGCACGCCGCGCACCTGGCCCGCCGTGGAGCCGAATACGGGGTCGGCACAGGTGAAATCACGGTCGACATGGCGAACGTGAAGGCACGCAAAGACAAGGTCATGCTCGACGACCGGCGCGGCGTCGAATCGTGGCTCGAGGGCATGAAGCGATGCACGTTCATCCGCGGGCACGCCCGCTTCGTGGGTGCGCACACGATGACGGTCGACGGACGGGTGTTGGAAGCCGACAGGATCTTCCTCAACGTCGGTGGGCGCGCGGTCGCGCCGGACATGCCGGGACTCGCCGACATCGAGTACATGACGAATGTCGGCATTCTCGAACTCGACACTGTCCCAGAGCATCTGGTGATCATCGGTGGCAGCTATATCGCCCTGGAGTTTGCGCAGATGTACCGGCGGTTCGGCGCCCGGGTCACCGTGATCGAGAAGGGTCCGCGGCTGACGTCAAGAGAAGACGAGGACGTCTCTGCCACCGTCAAGGAGATTCTGGAGGCAGAAGGCATCGACGTCGTGGTGAATGCCGCCGCGATCCGATTTGCCAAGCACGACAGCGGCTTTCAGGTGGTGCCGACCGACGGTGCCACGCCGATCATCGGGACGCACCTGCTGATGGCCGTCGGGCGCCAGCCCAACACCGACGACCTCGGGCTGGAGAAGGCGGGCGTTGAGACCGACGCCCGCGGCTACGTCGTCGTCGACGATCAGCTACGGACCAACGTCGAACACATCTGGGCGATGGGCGACTGCAACGGTCGCGGAGCATTCACGCATACGTCGTACAACGATTTCGAGATCGTCGCGGCGAACCTGCTCGACCACGACCCGCGGCGGGTCAGCGACCGCGTCACCACGTACGCGCTCTATATCGACCCGCCGCTCGGCCGCGCCGGAATGACCGTGGACGAGGTTCGCAAAACCGGCCGAAAAGCTTTGGTGGGCAAGCGACCGATGACACGCGTAGGGCGAGCCGTGGAGAAGGGCGAGACCCAGGGCTTCATGAAGGTGGTAGTCGACGCCGAAACCGAAGAGATCCTCGGCGCCGCCATCCTCGGTGTAGGCGGCGATGAGGTCATTCACTCGATCCTCGACATAATGTCGGCCAAGAAGCCCTACACCGCGATCTCCAGGACCATGCACATCCACCCGACCGTCAGCGAATTGGTGCCGACGATGCTGCAGGAGATGAAACCGCTGGAGTAGCGGAGCGCCCGACGTTGAGTTGCCGGGTCACGACGGCGACCCGCCAGCCGAGGTGGCGGCATGTTTGCACATCGGCGGGATGCACCTGGTCCGGATTGGCGTCGACGTCGGTCTGCGCACCCGCGCCCAGCCAGAAGCCGAGGCGGTTGAGGTCGTTCTCGCTGCCGGCCGCGCTGTTCCAGCCCGCGCCCAAACCCAGGCTGACCCAATGCATGTGGTGTTGAGCCGCGAATATCGCCAGCGACACCAGGGTGTTCACCTTGTCGCCGCTCTTGGCGCCGGAGTTCGTGAACCCCGCCGCAACCTTGTCCCGCCAGCTTCCGTTGAGGCACCGCCTGCCGGTCTGTTCGGCGAACGTCTGGAATCCGGCGGACACGTTGCCCATGTAGGTGGCGGTGCCGAACACAATGCCGTCCGCGGCGTCGAGGATTTCCCAATCCGCATCGGTCATTTGGTTCACAGCGATCACGCTGACACAGGCGCCCGCTTCGCGGGCACCGGCGGCAACGGCTTCGGCGAGCACCGCGGTGTGACCGAAGCCCGAGTGGTAGGCGATGGCCATGGCAGGTGCGGCGATGTCAGAACCATTGTGGGACATGTCAGTTTGCTTCCAACTGGGTGGATTGATTTACTTCCAGCCGACGTGTCGTCCAGTCTGGCAACTCGTCGCCGGTGAGGTAGGCCTCAAGGCGGTCCAGGTACGCGTGGGTGCCGCCGAAGAACCCGCTCGCATTGCCGACACCGAGGCCGCGGTGCGTGAAGCGAAGCAACGTGCCGTTGCCTTCTGCGGTGAGTTCGTAACGCACCACCCCGTCCTCGACGATCGGCTGCTTCCATTCGTGTTC
The DNA here is from genome assembly GCA_035634855.1 of Mycobacterium sp. Taxonomy (GTDB): domain Bacteria; phylum Actinomycetota; class Actinomycetes; order Mycobacteriales; family Mycobacteriaceae; genus Mycobacterium. The sequence continues at coordinate 3,727 of DASQCE010000372.1, read as the reverse complement.
GAGCACATGCGGCGGATCCCACACCAGAATGCGGCCGGTCATCCGCTTGCGTTCGGGTGGCAGCGGCGGACCCGTCGCGACCATTTCGATGGTGCCGCCCTCATGGGCCTCGATCGTCGTTTCGCCGAACCACTGCTCCCGTTCGTGTGGGTCGGTGATGGCCGACCACACCACCTCGACCGGAAAGGGCAGACGGCGTTCGAAGTTCAGCACCGCGCGGTCGCCGTCCACGGTCAGTCGTCCGTCGCGCTCACTCATCGTGACTCCTTGTGCTTGCCTTGTGCTTGCGCTCCAGGTGCCGCTCGAGGGCGTCGAGGTGACCGGCCCAGTAGCGGCGGTACTGGTCGATCCAGTCGTCGATGGCGACGAGTCCGTCGGCGCGCAGCGCGTAGATCCTCCGCTGCGCATCAGGCCGGACCTCGACGAGCCCTACTTCGCGCAGCACTCGTAGGTGCCGAGATACCGTCGGCTGGGTCAGGCCCGGCAGGGTCGCGACGAGCTCGCCCGCGGTGCGCTCACCGTCGATGAGCGCGTCCAGCAGCGCGCGCCGACTCGGCTCGGCGACCGCTTCGAAGACGTCCATGGCACGAGTATTGCACGTCATCTATATAGATGCAATAACATATAAGAGCGGGGCAGTCGATCACGGGCGGCGCTGCACCAGCAGCGTCTGCGCGGAGGTTCCGATAAACCCTTGGCGATCAAAAAGATCCGCGGTCGTCACACCGATTCCGTCTGGTCCGATCGACCCGCGCGCACGAAGCGCGAAATCGTTGCCGACGGGCAACCGGTGCAGGTGCACGACGGTGTCGGTGTTCATGAAAACGAACTTCTCGGGGTCCAATGCCGCACCGGCGCCGTTGGCGGAATCGACCACCATCGCCAGCCGCTGTAGCTCCGTCGTCGGTTCCGAATCCACCAACGGAACCAGCGGGCTCAACCAGGCCACCGACGGCTCGCCCTCGGCAACGCGCTGCGTGCGCCAGCTGACGGTCTCGAGGTACCCCTTGGCGTCCACCCAGCTGTGTGGCACCGCGATCGAATCGCCCTCGACGAGTGGGGGATGACGGTCGGTCGCGGCGTCGGCGGTGTCGCTGGTCGCGAGCAGCCATGCGGTCACCCGAGCGACCGCCCGCTCACTACCGTCGGGCCTGGGCGACAGCATTTCGGCGGCCATCATCGAGATGCGGGCGCCGGGACGCTCCACCCAGGAGCGCACCCGCAGCCGGGTGACCGGGATGGCGCCGAGGATGTCGAGGGTCAGCCGACCGACCCGTAATCCGGAGTCTCCCGCCTGCTCCTCGATGAGCTTGGTCATCAGCGCGAGCGGCGGTGAGCCGTGCTGGATTTCGGGGTCCCAGTTGCTCCGCGTGCCGTCAGTGGACTCGAACACTTGAAATTCACCCTCGGCGGAAAGCCGACGGTAGTGGCAATCGATCACGCAGCAGGCTCCGAGCTGTGCAACACCGTGTCATGGTCACCCTCGTCGGGGACCTCCGGCCAACCGGGGTACGGCGGGGGAGTGCCGCCGAACACCGGACAGTGCGTGTGGTGGGCACACCAGTCGCACAGCCGTGACGGATGCGGCCGGAAATCGCCTGTGGCGCCTGCGGATTGGATGGCCCGCCAGATCGCCATCAACGTCTTCTCGAAGCGCAGGAGCTCGTCGAGATCGGGGGTGTAGTCGAGTACTTGACCGTCGGACAGATACAGCAGCCGCAGCCGGGCGGGCAGCACACCGCGCGACCGCAGCAGGGCGACCGCGTAGAACTTCATCTGGAACATCGCCTTGAACTCGGCCAGCGCCCGCGCCTCTGGCGGCGCCTTGCCGGTCTTGTAGTCGACAACCCGCAGCTCGCCGGTAGGTGCGACGTCGATGCGGTCGACGAAGCCGCGCAGCAGGGTGCCGTCGGAGAGTTCCACCTCAACCCGTTGTTCGCAGCTCTGCGGGTCGAATCGCGTCGGGTCCTCGAGCCGGTAATAACCCGACAGCAGCGCGCGTGCCTCGTCGAGCAGCTCGGCCCGCAGGGCTGGTTCGATCTCGGCGGCCAATTCGGGCTGACCTTCGACCACCCGCTCCCACGCCGGGTCGACGAGCGTCATCGCGGTGTCGCGGCCACGCTCGCCGGCGGGCAGCGCGTATAGCTGCTCGAGGGCGGCGTGCACCACCGACCCGCGTACCTGCGCGGTGGACGACGGTTCCGGCAGCCGGTCGATCGCGCGGAACCGGTACAGCAGCGGGCACTGCTTGAAGTCGCTGGCCCGTGACGGAGACAACGCCGGACGCCGGACCTGCGGGGCCGGTTCGTCGCTCATGAAATCCAGCGTATGACCGCACCCCGACAACCCCGAGCACCCGTCCCGGCGCGTCTGCTGGCAGGCTGATCAGCTGTGCCAAGGACTGGTCCGTTCGAACTTGGTGATCGCGTGCAGCTCACCGACGCGAAGGGCAGGCACTACACGATGCTGTTGACGCCGGGCGGGGAGTTCCACACCCATCGCGGCATCATCGCGCTCGACGCCGTCCTCGGGCTGCCTGAAGGCAGCGTCGTCAAGTCGACCAGTGGCGACCAGTTCCTCGTGCTGCGGCCGCTGCTCGTCGATTACGTGATGTCGATGCCGCGCGGCGCACAGGTCGTCTACCCGAAGGACGCCGCCCAGATCGTGCACGAGGGTGACATCTTCCCCGGCGCGCGGGTGCTGGAGGCCGGTGCCGGCTCCGGCGCGCTGACGTGCTCGCTGCTGCGCGCGGTCGGGCCCGACGGACGGGTGACCTCATACGAGGTGCGCGACGACCACGCCGAGCACGCCGCCCGCAATGTCGCGACGTTCTTCGGTGCCCGTCCGGCCAACTGGGACCTGGTCATTGAGGACCTCGCCGACTACGCCGGTCCGGAGGTGGACCGCGTGGTGCTCGACATGCTGGCGCCTTGGGAGGTCCTTGGCGCCGTCGCCGACGCTCTGGTGGCCGGCGGGGTGCTGATGATCTACGTCGCCACCGTCACGCAGCTGTCGCGGACCGTGGAGGCGCTGCGCGAGCAGCAGTGCTGGACCGAGCCCCGCGCCTGGGAGAGCATGCAGCGGGGTTGGCATGTCGTCGGCCTCGCGGTGCGCCCACAACACACGATGCGCGGACACACGGCCTTTCTGATCAGCGTGCGCAAATTGGCGCCCGGGGCCGTCGCACCGATGCCGTTGCGGCGCAAGCGTCAGCTCGGCTGACGTGTCTAGTCGTCGCTGCTGCGCCTCAGTGCGCGGCGTGCCGAAAGCAATTCCATCTCCGGCCGCGATGCCACCAATCGCTCGGCCGCGTCGAGCACGTCGACGATATGCCCTCGATCGACGGACACCACCGCGATTCCGACGTTCGCACGGCGGTGCAGGTCTTGGGCTCCGGTCTCGGCGGCAGACACCGCGAATCTGCGTTGCAACTCAGCGATTAACGGTCGGATGGCAGATCGCTTCTGCTTCAGCGAGTGCACGTCACCGAGCACCAGATCGAACTCGAGCCAGCCGATCCACACGCCGGCTCAGCGGGTCGGCGTGGCGGTCGGCTGTTGGCCCATTTCAAGCAGCAAGTCCGCGGTCCGCCGGGTCAGCTGCCACGAGTCCTGTTGCGGGCTGAACTCCATCGGGAACTGCAAATCCTTGCTGGTCTGCGGTCCGGCGGCCTTGATAGTGATGTTGGCGATGACGTTGCCCGGTTGGTCCTGCGCCCACATTGGAT
>DASQCE010000371.1:0-15247 GCA_035634855.1 Mycobacterium sp. | reverse complement strand
TCACCCGCAAGGACGTCGCGCACGTGACGTTCGGCAAGGGCAGCCCGCACCTGTGCCTGGGCAACATGCTTGCCCGCATGGAGATCCGGCTGATGTTCGAGGAGCTGTTGCCCCGGCTGAAGTCGATCGAGCTCGGCGGTGAGGTGACCCGCGTGCGGAGCAACTTCGTCAACGGCATCAAGCGGTTCCCCGTTGCGGTCACGCCCGCCTAGGCGCGAGCGCCCTTGCCGCTAACGGGCTTGTGGCGAAAGGTAATTCGCTATATCGTTTGGATCCGAACGATCTAATCCGGTACTTGCTAAGGGATGGTGAGATGGCAGGAGCCACGGGGACCACGCGGACCATCGTGCGTGAGCACGAAGCCGAGTTGCTGGTCCAGAAGGCAGAGGTGGTGGCCGAGGACGTCGTGGCGCTGACTCTGGTCAGCCCCGCCGGTGAGACCCTGCCATCGTGGTCGCCCGGCGCCCACATCGACCTCGTACTCGCCGACGACCTCGTCCGGCAGTACTCGCTGTGTAGCTCTCCCGGGGAGGACGGCGCCTGGCGCATCGGAGTCCTGCGCACCCCGGACAGCCGCGGGGGGTCGCAGCGGGTGCACGACACGCTGACCGAGGGCGCCACCGTGACCATCCGGGGGCCGCGCAATCACTTTCCGCTGGTGGCCACATCGACCTACCTGTTCATCGCCGGCGGCATCGGCATTACCCCGATGCTGCCAATGATCGCCCAGGCTGAGGCCGCCGGCGCCAACTGGCGGCTGCTCTACGGCGGCCGGCACCGCGCCTCGATGGCGTTTCTCGCCGAATTGGCCCAGTACGGCGACCGGGTGACCGTCGTCCCGCAGGACGAGGCCGGCTTCCTCGACCTCGACGGCGTGCTGGGCACACCGCAGGAGGGAACGCTGGTGTACTGCTGCGGCCCTGAGGGGCTGCTCTCCGCGGTGGAGGCCAAGTGCGCGAAGTGGCCCTCGGGCAGCCTGCACCTGGAGCGGTTCTCGGCCAAGCCGCAGGAGATTTCGGATGTTCTCGACGAGAGCTTCGAGCTCGTGCTGCAGCAGACCGGCGTCAGTGTCACGGTGCCTCCGGACGTCAGCGTCTTCCAGGCGGCACTCGACGCCGGTGCCAACGTGCTCGGCTCTTGCATGGAGGGAATCTGTGGCACCTGCGAAACCGAGGTCGTCGAGGGCGACGTCGACCATCGCGACTCCGTCCTCAACGAGGAGGAGCGGGCTGCCAACGAGTTCATGATGATCTGCGTGTCCCGTTGCAAATCAAAGCGGCTCGTCCTCGACATCTAGACGTGCCCGCCCACCGAACCGCCCGGAATACCGGACACCGCACGAGAGGACCACGATGAGCCGCACCTCGGCCAGCATCCGGCGCCGCGGTACCACCTACCCGGTCAACACCTGGTACGTGATCGCCACCAAGGATGAGGTCAGCCGCCAGCCGCTGGCTCGACGGGCGCTGGAGACTCCGGTCGTGTTGTACCGCACGCAGGACGGGCAGGCGGTGGCGCTGGAGGACCGAGACGCCCACCGGCCCTACCCGCTGAGCCTCGGGCGGGTGGACGGCGACACGATCGTCTCCGGCTACTCAGGATTCGCTTACGCACCCGACGGCGCCTGTGTGCACGTGCCCACCCAGCCCCATGTGCCGATCGGCGCCCGGGTGCGCGCGTTCCCCGTCGTGGAGCAGGACGGCCTGGTCTGGGTCTGGCTCGGAGTCGCACCGCTGGCGTCCAGGCGTAACCCGCCGCGTACGCCCTGGCTGGCCGGCGACGGCTGGACGACGTTCGGCGACGAGTGGGACACCCAGGCGAACCTGCTGTTGCTGCACGAGAACTTCGCCGATATCACCCACGTCCCGGTGGTGGACCCCTTCATCGCCCCGCCGGTGCTAGCGGGCGAGCCGCCTGCCCTCGAGGTCGAGGTCAGTGAGACCTCGGTGTCGTTCAGCCGCGATTACCCGCCTGCGCGGCTGACCGGTTGGCACGCCGAGGCGCTGGGCTTGTCGTCGGACACGGAACACGCCCAGCGCGAGGAGGGTGCGTTCGTCACCCCTGGCCTCTGGGCGGATGCCTGGCACGTCTACGTAGACGGCGGATCCCCGCACACCTTCCGGTTCACCCACGCGGTCACCCCGGTGTCGGCGCGCCAGACCCGGCACGTATGGCGGGTCAGCCGCAACTTCGCACCCGCGCCCGACGTGTCCGAACGGCTGCTGCCGATCTTCACTGCGTACTACCGGCGAGTCCAGCAGATCCTGGAGACGATGCAGCAGGTCATCGACAGCGACGGCCCCCGTGACGAGGTCAGCGTCAACTCCGATGCCGCCGCCCTGCAGGTGCGCCGCATCGTCAGCCGACTGATCACCGAGGAACGCATGACCTGAGCCGTAAGCCGCACTTCGGCGGACGTCGGAACTCGGCCGCGCGAGCCACCTTCCGGCGACGCCTCACCGGCAAGCGGCTGACCCCTCACTCATGCCTGATTTCGTTCGTACCCGAATGATTTACACTATGCTGACAGCCATGCGACCGCTCGTCATCCAGCACGACCCCGTTGCGCGACAGCCAAACTCAGTGCCAACAAGGCTGCCGTGCCACTTCGACGTGACGCGCACCAACGTCGATCATGTGACGTTTGGCAAGGGCAGCCCGCACCTGTGCCTGGGCAGCGCCTTGGCCCGGATGAAGATCCGGCTGATGTTCATCGCGTTGATTTCCCGCCTGGTCTCGATCGATCTCAACGGCGAAGCCACCCGCGTGCGCAGCAGCAAGAAATTCCCGGTGAGGGTGCACCCGCTGACGCCCGAGGTCGAGTACTGATGGAGCCCGAAGTCTGGGGGGACGAGTCTGACATCGTGGCCGAAGTTGTAGGCCTGATCGCTCGCCGGATCACTCGGGCGTCAGACCCGAAGACGACGGCGAGACCGGCCTCCGAACTCGCCGCCGAAGCGGGTCGGACGATCACCGCGGCGGGACTCGGAGCCACGGAAGTGCTGCGGATCTTCGAGGACATCCTGGTTCCGGCGACGCGTGCCCAGGACGATCCGTACAACCTTGCCTACGTGCCGGCCGCCCCGACCAAGGCCGCTCGGGCTTTTGATGCCGCGGTAAGCAGTTTCAACATCTTCGCCGGTATCTGGGAGGCGGGCGCCGGCGCCATCTTTGCCGAGAACGAAGCCTTGGCGTGGCTGATCGAATTGCTCGGCTGGCCTGAGTCGGCCGGCGGCTGTTTTGTCTCCGGCGGCACCATGGGGAACCTTTCAGCACTGGTCGCCGCCCGAAGCTATGTACGCCGGCAGCGCGGACACGATGCAGCCCGGGCGATCCTGTGCACTGTCGACGCCCACTCCTCGATCATCGCGGCGGCTCAGGTGATGGACGTGGAGGTGGTGGTGGTAGAGGAGGACGACCGCGGACATCTCACCGGGCCGGCCGCCCGCGCGGCCCTCGCCGAGCACCCCGAGGTGTTCGCCGTCGTCGTCTCCGCCGGGACGACTAACGGTGGGGTTGTCGACGACATCGCCGACCTCGCGCAGGTCTGCGCGGAGTTCGGCGTCTGGCAGCACGTGGACGGTGCCTACGGCGGCGCCGGTCTGGCCGCCCCGTCGGTGCGGTGGCGCTTCGACGGCATTGAGCGTGCCCACAGCTTCATCGTCGATCCCCACAAGTGGCTGTTCGCGCCGTACGACTGCTGCGCCCTGATCTACCGCGATGTCGCCCTCGCCCGGGCGGCGCACGCCCAGCACGCCAGCTACCTCGACGCCGTCGACCGTGAGGTGTGGAACCCCGCCGACCTCGCCGTTCACCTGTCGCGCCGGGCCCGCGGCCTGCCGTTCTGGTTCAGTCTGGCGGTGCACGGCACTGATCGCTACACCGAGGCGATCGAGCAGACCCTGACCACGGCGCGTGCGATAGCGGACGGGATCCGGACCGTGCCCACCCTTGACCTTTTGCTCGAGCCGGAACTGTCCGTGCTCATATTCGAGCGCCCCGGATTTACCGATGAGGACTATCACCGCTGGTCCACGCGCCTGGCGCACGAGGGGCTCATACTCTGTGTTCCGACTGTGTGGCAGGGGCGAACGACTTTGCGTCTCGCTCTGGTCAACCCGGCCACCCGAGCCGACCACGTGATCGACATCCTGCGCGAGACGACCGCCCCGGATCATCCCTGAGCCGCCCAGCGGGGTGGTTGGCACGGCTGCGCAGACGTCAGCCTGTCGCGGTGTCAATCGCCGCTAGTGTCGCCCGCTCAGCGCGGCGGGGTACGCGTGCGTGTTCCAGGAGACGCTGCCAGGTGGGAGCGATGTCGGTGCCGGTGTGCGATGCGACCGGAGAGCTGACGGCGGTCCTTATCTTTTGACCGCACCCAGCATCCAGCCCACCCGGGAGGGTGTCGACGAATCGGTGCCGGAAGTCGTGGGAAGTGCTCGGATCAGCCTGCACCCGGTAGGCGAGATCCAGGTCACCCAGCTGCTTGACACCGGCGGCGAGTCGTCGCGCCATCGCGTTGGCCTGGCAGGCGTTCGCACGCAATGATCCCTGTCGGGCAGAGCAACGAAATCTGTGGCAACAGAGCGCATCTCGAGGCGAGGTGCATCGTCTGCTTGCGATTAAACGCCGGCCCAGCGAGGCTCGGGTTGAGGAACAGATCGGTCGCCTGTCGAGAAACGAAATGCGGTCGGTGTTTATCGCGTGGCGAACTGTGCCCGCCACTGACTGGTCGGCGCTGCTCGTAGCCGATTTAGGAGCCCGCCAGGGTCCGCTGGGGGAGATCCGGGCCCGACGCCCACCTGAGGCCCAAAAGATGCGTCACATTGGCAAATTCGCTTGTGGCGCAAGGATATTCGACAAACACGACCGCCACCGCCCGGGCCGCAGCAGCCATGCCCGCCACCGCAGCCGGCCGGGGCCGAAACCAGCGGGTTCACGCCACCAACGTGGGCACCCACGTAGCGAAATGGGACATAGGTATCCCATTACAGTACACATCTGATATAGTTCGGAGCATGACCGGACTGGAATCGACCGCGACCGGCCTGCGCGGGCGCACCCGCAGGGCCATCCTCGACGCCGCCATGTCCGTGCTGGCCGAAAACCCATCGGCGCCGCTCAGCGAGATCGCGGCCGCCGCCGAAGTGGGCCGCAGCACCGTCCACCGATACTTCGCGGAGCGCACGGAGCTGATCAAAGCCCTAGCCGTGCACGTACATACGTTGAGTACCGCAGCCATCGAGGCGGCCGAACCCGCATGTGGGCCACCGATCGCTGCCCTGCGACGCGTAGTCGAGTGTCAGCTCGACCTCGGTCCCATCGTTCTCTACGTCTACACCGAGCCGACCATCACCGCGGACCCCGCCCTGATGGCTCACCTCGATACCGGTGACGAAGTGATCGTGGAAGTGCTCGCGCGCCTATCGACTCAGCGGCCGACGACTCCGCCGGGCTGGGCTCGCCGGGTGTTCTGGGCGCTTCTGCAGGCCGGATATGAAGCAGCCAAGCAGGACGGCACCCCCAGAGTGCAAATCGTCGACGCCATCATGGCCAGCCTCACCGAAGGCACCATCAACGCAGACCAGGCCTAACTGGCCCCCGCGGTTCGCCGCAGTTCACAGGAGTGTCCATGTCAACCCCCGTCGGTGCCGTAGCGACACCGGTCACCACCCCCCGCCGTGCCTGGTGGGCGCTGGCAGTGCTGATGCTGCCGGTGCTGCTCATCGCGATCGACAACACCGTGCTGGCGTTCGCGCTGCCGATGATCGCCGAGGAGTTCCGCCCCGCCGCGCCGACCCAGCTGTGGATCGTCGACGTCTACTCGCTGGTGCTGGCCGCGCTGCTGGTGGCCATGGGCAGCCTCGGCGACCGGATCGGGCGGCGTCGGCTGCTGATGATCGGGGCAACCGGGTTCGCCGTGGTGTCGGCCATCGCCGCGTTCGCGCCCAGCGCCGAATACCTTGTCGTTGCGCGTGCCGTGCTCGGCGTCTTCGGCGCCATGCTGATGCCGTCGACCCTGTCGTTGATCCGCAACATCTTCGCCGAGGCCTCGGCACGTCGACTCGCCATCGCGATCTGGGCCTCCTGCTTCACCGCCGGGTCGACCTTGGGTCCGATCATCGGCGGCGCGCTACTTCAGCATTTCCACTGGGGCTCGGTGTTTCTGGTGGCCGTGCCGATCCTGTTGCCGCTGCTGGTCCTCGCCCCACGGCTGGTGCCCGAGTCGAAGGATCCAAACCCGGGCCCACTGGACCCGATCAGCGTGATCCTGTCACTGGTGGCGATGCTGCCGTTCGTCTGGGCTATCAAGACCGCAGCGCATGACGGGCTGTCCACCGTGGTCGCCTTCGCGTTCGTGATCGGCATCGGCGCAGCATTCATGTTCGTGCGCCGCCAGAATCGAAGCGCGACACCGATGCTCGACATGGGCCTGTTCCGGTACGGCCCGTTCAGCTCCTCGGTGATGGCGAACTTCCTATCCATCGTGGGCCTGATCGGTTTCGTCTTCTTCATGTCGCAGCACCTGCAACTGGTACTGGGACTCAGTCCCCTGGCCGCCGGACTCGTCACGCTGCCTGGAGCCATCGTGTCCATGATCGCCGGCATCGGCGTGGTGAAGCTGGCGGACCGGTTTGCGCCACAGACACTTATCGTCGCGGGCCTGGTGTTCGTCTCGATCGGGTTCGCATCGATCCTGCTGTTCCGCCACGACCTTTCGGTGGCCGCCGTGATCATCTCGTTCGTCGTGCTCGAGCTCGGCGTCGGGATGTCGCAGACCGTCTCCAACGACACCATCGTGGCGTCGGTACCGTCCGCGAAAGCCGGTGCCGCATCGGCGGTGTCGGAGACCGCCTATGAGCTCGGCGCCGTTGTCGGTACCGCAACACTGGGCACGATCTTCAGCGCGTTCTACCGCGCCAACGTCAGTGTCCCTGGCGATCTGTCCCCCACTCAGGCGAAGGACGCCGCAGAGAGCATCGCCGGTGCGATATCGGTCGCCCGGACGCTGCCAAGTCCAGCGGGTGCGCAGCTGCTGGAGTCTGCCCGGCTGGCGTTCGATTCCGGGATCGCGCCCACCGCCACCATCGCGGCAACGCTCACCCTCGTCGCCGCGGTCATCGTCGCCGTCGCCTTCCGCGGCAACAAGGTGCCGACCGGTCAGCAGTAGCGCAGCCCGACTAGCAAACAGCACTGAACCGGCCAACGGCGCCACGGTGCGCACGTGGTTCCACGAGGTCCACAGGCTCACGTAGGCCTGCCATTCGCGGGCGGTGTCGGCCGCCGCAAGGCCTGCTGGGTCGACGGCGTCCAGCCGGTCGTCCAGTGGTGGCCGGCTTCTGGGGCGCGGGGCCAACTCGGCCTCAACGGCCAGCTGTTGACTACCAACGCTCCATTGCAATGCGACGAACCTGTCGCCTACGGGATCGAGGGAGTATGTGATCGCTGCCAGATTGGTGCTCGCCGCTGCCCTCTCGGTGCGATTCCCAACCACCGAACCGGGCATCTCGGCATCACCAAGGCCAAGCTAAACACCAAAACATGCGTCGCGCTAATGATGCACCGTTCGGGCTGCTCCATTTCGCACACCGATGTCGGCGTGGACCTCGGTCCTGAGCCGAGGCGCTCTCATACGTCGCCGAGGAAAATAATTCACGGGACAGCGTTTGGGCCGCCCTAGGCTCGATGCATGACCGCGCCGCCCGTTGACAGGTTTGACGAGATGCGCTGGGCGTGGATTGCTGCGCACCAGGGTGCTTCAACGATCCAGCGTCGCCGTGCCGAGCTGCTCGGACGCAGAATTCGGGCTCGTCAACGGGCAGTCGCTACCGCCGTCCCAGATCCGCATGACGACAGTGTCATCCCGCCGTTGTGGCTGCGTCCCGCGAAATCGCTTGCCTCACAGCTGGAATTATTTGTCGTCACGGTGGCGGCCCTCGTCGTACCCTTGGGATGGGTCGGCGGCCGACTTCTCAAAGCGGTTGTCACCCAACCCATTTCCGGAGGATTGTGCGCCTTCCTGATCGCGGCGTTGTTGTGGTCGCGTGCCCTTCTCGGGCTGCTGATCGTGCTGGTCTACGACCCCGCACCGAATCTCGGCCAGGTCGCCTCGCACCGTGGCTCTGCCTTCAGCTGGCCGCCGTAGCCGTCGTGGCCAGCGTGTACGGCATCGCCGAGGGTTGGCTCGCTGTACCGGGATCACACCAATGGTGGCCGCTCAGACCGCCTGAACGACCCTGACCGCCGAGGACGCCGTCACGATCCTTGGCGGCTATGACGTCACCGGCCCTGCAATACTTGGCGCGCAGCCACGAGATGGCCTATGCCGTTTCCGATTCGGCTGCGTTGTCTCGGTTTTCAAGTGCGTTGATCGCTCCAGTGGTGAGGCTCTTCTCGATGTGGTGTCGGGTCAGCACACCTGCACCTACGACGTCGCGGGCGATGACAAGTTCGAGGATCTGTTGGTGCTCGTTGAGGTCGATGGTGCGGGGTTCCTCGCCAGCGGGCAGTTCCAAGCCGAGTCGGCGGTAGCGGTCTGATTTGGCCCACAGGTCGTCCAGCATCTTGATAAGTACGTCGTTGTGCGAAGCGACATACAGCGCGCGGTGGAATTCGCTGTGCGCCAGGAGCGCGTCTTCGCCCCATTTCCGAGTGACTGGGAGAAGTCGTGCAACGGTGGCGCGCATGAGGGCGATGTCATCGTCGGTGCGGCGCTCGGCGGCCAACTCCACGGCGGCCGGATCGAGGGCGAGTCGAACCTCGAAAAGCTCACGGGCCTCGGGAGCGCTGATGGTGGAGACGCGGGCGTCCTTGTGGTTGTCGAGTTCGATCAGCCCCTCGCTATTGAGCCGGCGGATCGCCTCCCGTAGGGGAGTGATGCTCATTCCCAACCGCTCGGCGAGGACGTACTGAGCGAGCCGCGACCCCGCGGCAAGCTCTCCGCTCAAAATCATCCTGCGCAGCTCGTGGTACGCGACGTCGCTCTTACTGGAAAAGACGTTCGTGACCTGCGGTGTCGTCATGTGCGTCCCATCTCGCTGCTCTTCGTTCGTGACCACAGTCACAAAACGGCCCTTGTGCTTGCGGCCACTTTGAGTCTAACATCGCCACTCATCAGTTACATCTCACAACTTATAAGATACAAGAACAGGGAAATATGAAGATCATCTCCATTCACGAAGGTGTCGTTCCGATCAGTTCGTCGATTCGCAATGCTTGGATCGACTTCAGTTCGATGGACTGCTCGATCGTGGCGATCGTTAGCGACGTGGTAGTCGACGGTGAACCCGTGGTCGGATACGGCTTCAACTCCAACGGCCGGTATAGCGCAGGTGAGATCCTGCGTCGCCGCGCCATCCCTCGTCTGCTCGACGCGACGCCGGAGGCGCTACTCGACGAGACGGGCGGCTTGGACCCCACCTTGGCGTGGCCGATCATGATGAACAACGAGAAGCCGGGTGGCCACGGCGAACGCTCCGTCGCCATCGGTGTGCTCGACATGGCGCTGTTCGACCTGGCCTCCAAGATCGCCGGCCAGCCGCTCTACCGGTACCTCTCCGACCGCTACGGAGACGGCCAGCCCGACGACTCGGTGTTCGTCTACGCCGCAGGCGGCTATTACGCACCGGGTAAGACGATCTCGGACCTGCAGGACGAGATGCGCAGGTTCCTCGACATGGGCTACTCCGTGGTGAAGATGAAGATCGGCGGCACCGACCTCGCCGACGACCTCAAGCGCATCGAAGCGGTCCTGGAGGTCCTCGACGGCGACGGCTCCCGACTGGCCGTCGACGTCAATGGCCGCTTCGATCTGCAGACCGCACTAGACTACGGCCGCGCCATCGAGCCCTACGGCCTCTTCTGGTACGAGGAGATGGGCGACCCCCTCGACTACCGGCTCAACGCTGTCGTGTCGGAGAACTACCGCGGCCCGATCGCCACGGGCGAGAACCTGTTCTCCGTCCAGGACGCCCGGAACCTGATTCGCTACGGCGGCATGCGCCCCGACCGCGACTACATCCAGGTCGACCCCGCGCTGAGCTATGGGCTAACCGAATACCTTCGCGTCCAACAGATGCTGCGCGAACACGGCTGGTCCTCTCGCCGCTGCATCCCCCACGGCGGACATCAGTTCTCGCTGCACATCGCCGCAGCGCTCAAGCTCGGCGGCAACGAGTCCTACCCGGGCGAGTTCCAGCCCACCGGCGGGTTCGCCGATGACGCCGTCGTCTCCAACAGCCAAGTCGGGCTCACCGAGATACCCGGCATCGGCTTCGAAGCCAAGCGCGCCTTCTACAAGGTGCTGCGCGAACTGCACCACTGACCGACGGCTTCTTCGGTGCCCCTGGCGTGAGGCCGGGCGGCGCGCACGATCACCGCTGCCCGGCCACCGGCCGCCGCGCAGCATGCACCCTCACGGCCGGCAACGCCCTTTCGCATTGCACCCAAGGAGCACAAGTGTCATGACCACCTCAACCACCACAGCCGCCCCACAACGGAGATCCCGGTTCGGGGCCCTCATCCGCCAACTCTGGTTCCAAGTCGTCATCGGTGCCGTCCTCGGCATCGCCGTCGGCATCCTGCTCCCCGACGTCGGCAAGGCCGTGAGCCCGCTGAACGATTGGTTCATTGGACTCGTCAAGATGATCGTCGTCCCCGTCGTGTTCTGCGTCGTCACCCTCGGCATCGCCTCAATGGACAGCCTGCGCAAAGCCGGCCGCATCGGCGTCAAGGCATTGGGCTACTTTCTCGTCCTCTCACTGGGATCGATGGTCATCGGGTTGATCGTCGCGAACGTTTTCAAACCTGGAGCCGGCATGAACATCGACATCTCCAGCTTGGACGCCAGCAAGATCCCCGGCGTCGATTCCGGCGAGAAGATTGGGTTCGTCGAGTTCGTCACCAATGTCATCCCCGACTCCCTGTTCGGCGCGATCACCGGCCACGCGATCCTTTCTGCCCTGCTGGTATCGCTACTCGTCGGATGCGCGCTAAATGTCACCAAGGCGCACAGCTCCCCGATCACTGCGCTCATCGAGTCGCTGTCCCACGTCGTGTTCAAGATCGTCGGCTGGGTTATGCGTCTGGCCCCCATCGGCACCTTCGGCGCCCTCGCGTCCGTTGTAGCTAAGTACGGCGCGTCCAGTCTCCAACAACTCGGCTTTCTGGTGTTGCTGTTCACCGCGACCTGCGTGGTCTACGTCGTCGTGATCCTTGGTCTGATCTCGCGGGCCTGCGGCCTCAACGTGTTCACCCTGATGCGCTACTTCAAGACTGAACTGCTCATCGCGCTCAGCACCTGCTCCAGCGAAGCCGTACTGCCGCAACTGGTTCGCAAGCTCGAACACCTCGGCGTCGAACGATCCGTCGTCGGCCTCGTCATCCCCGCCGGGTTCTCCTTCAACCTTGATGGGTCCGCGGTCTACCTGACCATGGCCTCGCTGTTCCTGGCTCAGGCCGTCGGCATCGACCTGTCCTGGCAGCAACAACTGGTCATGGTCGGGGTCATGATGCTCACCAGCAAGGGCACGGCGGGAATCGCGGGCGGCGCGTTCATCGTCCTCGCCTCCACCATCACCGCGGTCGGCCACGTCCCCCTGGCCGCGCTCGCGTTGATCGTCGGCATCGATCGCCTGCTCAACGAAGGCCGGGTGTTCATCAACGTGCTCGGCAACGCGCTCGGCGCCATCGTGATCGGCAAGTGGGAGAACGGGTTCGACGCCGACCGGGCACGCGAGGTCCTCGCCGGCAACGTCGATTTCAACATCGAGGACGAAGAGGACGAGCTCGTCGCGCCGACTGCCATCGAACAGGCAAACCCTTGGGAACATGCGGTCACGTCCGAGTCGGTTGCGCGTGTCACCGCACACGCATCCACCTAGCTGCCACGATTTCGAGAGGAACTACCAACGAAACTCCGCCCACCGCAGCTGAGTAGCGTCGAGGCTCAACGGAAAGGAACTCTGACATGACCGAAACACACCGCATCGCCGTCATCCCCGGCGACGGTATCGGCACCGAAGTCGTTCCCGAAGGCCTGCGCGTCCTCAATGCGGTGGCTGCGGCGTTCGACCTGAAGTTCAACTTCGAGCATTTCGACCACTCCAGCGCCGACTTCTACTCCAAACACGGAAAGATGCTGCCCGACAACTGGTTCGAGGAACTCGGCGGGTTCGACGCGATCTTCTTCGGCGCGGTCGGCTGGCCCGAAGTGGTGCCCGACCACATCTCGCTGTGGGGCAGCCTGCTGCAGTTCCGCCGCGCCTTCGACCAGTACGTCAATCTGCGACCGGTTCGGCTGATGCCCGGGGTGCCGAGCCCGCTGGCGGGGCGCAAACCGGGCGACGTCGACTTCTACGTCGTGCGGGAAAATACCGAAGGTGAGTACTCCAGTGTCGGCGGCAAGATCTTCGAGGGCACCGACCGCGAAACCGTACTCCAGGAAACGATCATGACTCGCACCGGTGTCGATCGAATCCTCAAGTTTGCGTTCGATCTTGCGCAGACCCGCCCGAAGAAGCACCTCACCTCGGCCACCAAGAGCAACGGCATCTCGATTTCGATGCCTTACTGGGACGAGCGCGTCGAGGCGATGGCTGCCAACTACGCTGACGTCGAGGTGGACAAGTACCACATCGACATCCTGACAGCGAACTTCGTGATCCATCCCGATTGGTTCGATGTCGTCGTAGCCTCAAATCTGTTCGGCGACATCCTCTCCGACCTGGGACCGGCCTGCACCGGAACCATCGGTATCGCCCCGAGTGCCAACATCAACCCCGAGCGCACCTTCCCGAGCCTGTTCGAACCCGTGCATGGCTCAGCGCCCGACATCGCGGGGCGGGGGATCGCAAACCCGGTCGGACAGATTTGGTGCGCCTCGATGATGCTGGAGCATCTCGGTGAACCCGACGCGGCCGCAGCCGTGCTCGCGGCAGTCGAGACTGTCCTGGCCCGCGGCGGAGACTCTCTGACACCTGATATGGGTGGCACAGCCACAACCGAGACCCTCGGCAAAGCCGTCGCCGACGCCGTCACAGCTCCATGAACTACGCCCACGTACGAAGACTGCGGACATGGCCTTCGTCGACGCCGTCAACACCGCTCGCGTATCCGCAGGTTATTGCGCGTGCTTCTACGTTGCTTTGCGTACCCCAAGCTGGCGTTTTCCCAGGTCAACGCGTTTCGTTCAGGAACTCGAGTCCCCTTAGCTCCACCAAAACCGCAGCTCAGGACGACAATCTCGAGACTGGGCCTGTGCGTCGATACCCGCGTATACAACCGGGCTATGAGGCCGTGCCCTTGCCGAGTTTCGGATGGAGTGTGAACAACATTATGAGCGAGGCTGCCGCACCTAGCTGTGTGCACCGATGAGGCGCCAGATTCGGCACGGGTAGCCTGAGCGCATTCCCATTCACGGCGAGGCAGGCGGCCCGATCCGAGTCGCCGTGTTGGCGCCGATCGCGTGGCGGACACCCCCTCGTCACTACGGCCCGTGGGAGCTGTTCGCGTCGTTGCTCACCGAGGGGCTGGTAGGCGCTGGTCATCACGTCACCCTGTTCGCCACTGCAGACTCGATCACCACGGCAAGGTTGCACGCGACCGCGCCGTCGGGCTGGTCTGAGGACGAGACGATCGACACCAAGGTCGCAGAGTGCTTGCACATCGCGTCCGTGTTCGAACGAGCTGGCGAGTTCGACATCATCCACAACGGCTTCGACTTCCTGCCGCTCACGTACAGCGATCTCGTCACGACACCGGTGGTCACCACGATCCACGGGTTCTCGTCCGACCGGATCATTCCTGTCTACGAGCGCTACGACAGCACCACCGCGTACGTGTCGATCAGCGAAGCCGATCGACACCCGAATCTGCACTACGCCGCCACGATCCACCACGGCATCGATGTCGATGCGTTCGCGGTCCATCCCAGTCCCGGCGAGCATCTGCTGTTCTTCGGAAGGATCCACCCCGACAAGGGCACCGCCCAGGCGATCGAGGTCGCCCGCCGCTGTGGCCGCCGGCTCGACATCGCCGGGATCATCCAGGACGAGCAGTACTTCCGCGATGAGATCGCGCCGCACGTCGACGGCGAGCTGGTGCGCTACCTCGGCGCCATCGACACCTCTTCGCGCGCTGAGGTACTTGGGGGTGCGCGCGCGCTACTCCACCTGATCGACTTTGACGAGCCGTTCGGTTACAGCGTCGTCGAGGCAATGGCCTGTGGCACGCCGGTCATCGCCAACTCCAGAGGCTCGATGGGCGAGCTGATTGCGCACGGCGTCACGGGATTTCTGGTCGACGACATCGATTCGGCGGTGGCCGCGGTCACTGGTGCTGGCGAGCTCGACCGGCGCAAGCTCGCCGAGCTCGCCGCCGAGCGCTTCGCAGTGGCCACCATGATCGACAAGTACGTAACGGTGTACCGCAACGTCATTGGCAGTCGGAAGTGAATCTGGGCGGCCGACGCGATGCGGCTTGGTGGAAGTCTGCTGTCGTCTACCAGATCTATCCGCGCAGCTTTGCCGACTCGAACGGCGACGGGTTCGGTGATCTGGGTGGCATCATCGGGCGGCTCGACTATCTACGGGCGCTCGGGGTCGATGTGATCTGGTTGTCACCGATCTACCGTTCGCCTCAGGCCGACAACGGCTACGACATCAGCGACTACCGCGACATCGATCCGCTGTTTGGCAGCCTGGCCGAGTTCGACGTGCTGCTCGCCAAGGTGCACGAACTCGGGATGAAGCTCGTGATGGACTTGGTGGTCAACCACACCTCGGATGAGCACCCGTGGTTCGCCGAGTCGCGTTCATCCCGCGACAACCCGAAGCGGGACTGGTACATCTGGCGGGACGCCCGTGAAGGCGAGGAGCCGAACAATTGGGGCTCATTCTTCGGGGGATCGGCGTGGGAGTGGGAGCAGACCAGCGGCCAGTATTACCTGCATCTTTTCGACCGTACGCAACCGGACCTGAACTGGAAGAGCCCGCAGGTACGAAAGGCAGTGCACGACACCATGGTTTGGTGGCTCGACCGCGGCGTCGACGGCTTCCGCATGGATGTCATCAACTTCATTTCGAAGAGCGAGGGCCTCCCCGACGCACCAGCGATCCCGGGGCAGCGGTTCGTCAGTGCGATGGACAAGTTCGTCGATGGGCCGCACGTGCACGACTATCTCGCCGAGATGACCCGCGAGGTGTTCGACGGCCGCGACGGCGAGTTCATCACCATCGGCGAAATGCCC
>DASQCE010000370.1:0-5160 GCA_035634855.1 Mycobacterium sp. | reverse complement strand
GTTGGCGGTCGGCGCGGACTACAACCTGCTGTTGGTGGCGCGGATGAAGGAGGAAATACCGGCCGGGATCAACACCGGAATCATCCGTGCCATGGGCGGCAGCGGATCCGTCGTGACCGCAGCCGGCCTGGTGTTCGCGTTTACGATGATGTCGATGTCGGTCAGCGCCATGGTGGTGGTCGCCCAGGTCGGCACCACGATCGGGTTGGGCCTGTTGTTCGACACCTTGGTGATTCGGGCATTCATGACGCCGTCGATCGCGGCGCTGCTCGGTCGCTGGTTCTGGTGGCCGCAGGTCGTGCGGCCTCGGCCCGCGCCGGCAAGGCGATAAGACGGCGTCGCCACCAGCGAAATCGACAACCCGTCACTGATGACGGTCAACACGGCGGTTCCTGCCGCGGATCGGACACCGATGGGGTACACCGTGTTGGACTGTTCTTCGAGCGCGAATTGGTGGAGTGATGAACCGCGGTAATACAAAGGTTTTGATCATAGGGGGTGGCTTCGGCGGACTGTTCTGTGCGCGCAGGCTCGGGCGTACCGACGTCGAGGTGACGCTCCTCGATCGCGCGGCCTGCCACGTGTTCCAGCCGCTGCTCTATCAATGCGCCACCGGGACTCTGAGCATCGGGCAGATCAGCCGGTCGCTGCGCGAGGAGCTGGCACGGCACCGGAACGTCACCACCCTGCTAGGCGAGGCGTTCGACCTTGACGCAGACGCGCGCCGGGTCACTGCCCGCCGCCCGGACGACACCACGTACACGATCGATTACGACGTGTTGGTCGTCGCCGCCGGAATGCGGCAGTCGTATTTCGGCAACGAGGAATTCGCACAGTGGGCGCCGGGGATGAAGACACTCGACGATGCATTGAGCATCCGTCGACGGCTGTTCGGTGCGTTCGAGATGGCCGAAACACTGCCTCCCGGATCCGAGCGCGACGCATGGCTCACGTTCGCCATAGCCGGTGGCGGACCTACCGGAGTCGAGTTGGCCGGGCAGATCCGAGAAATGGCTACTCGAACTCTGGCCAAGGAGTTCCACAGCATCGAACCCGAAGACGCGCGGGTGCTGCTCTTCGACGGAGGCAGCTGCGTCCTCGGCAGTTTCGCGCCGGACCTTACGCACAAGGCCACCCGGATCCTGCAGAAACTGGGCGTCGAGCTCCACATGGGTGTGCATGTCACCGACGTTCGTCTCAACGGCGTGACCGCCGTACCAAAGGCCGGCGGCTCGTCCGAGGAGTACGCGGCGCGGACGGTCCTGTGGACGGCCGGTGTCGAGGCCGTGCCCTTCGCACGACGCGTCGCCGAGGTTCTGGGCGCAGACTCCGACCGCGCGGGGCGGATCACGGTGGAACCCGACCTGTCCGTGGCAGGCCATCCCGAGATCTTTGTCGTCGGCGACCTTGCCGGCCGTGACCACTTGCCGGGCGTTGCCGAGAACGCGATGCAGGGTGGCATGCACGCCGCCGCCTGCGTCCGTCACGATCTCGAAGGCACGCCCCGTCGGCCCTACCGGTACCGTGACTTCGGCTCCGCGGCTTACATCAGCCGGGGACACGCGTTGCTGCAAGCCGGTCCCGTGAAACTCGCCGGATTCGTAGGCTGGTTGGGCTGGGGCCTCATCCACATCGCGTTTCTCACCGGGTTGGAGAACCGCATCAGCACCGTCGCCACATGGCTGGCCACGATAGCCCGTGCCCGTCGCACCGACCGAACGTTCACCCTCGGCAACACCACCTCACCCGAGCATCCCTACACCTGGTTGAAGTTCGTTCACCCCAACATGCTTCGCCCGAAGCGGGATTCCGATGAGGCCAAGCCAATGGCGTGAGATTGGTTCGACGCTAGTTGCGCGTCCCGCCCATCCCTGTCAACGTCCGTCGAAACGCCTAATAGGAGACACCGATGAGCGGTGAAATCACCTCTGCGTCAATGCAACGCGCACCGGAGCTGCTTGGCCAGACGGTCGTTTGTATTGGTGGGAGTGCGGGTATTGGTCTAGAGACCGCTCGACGGGCCCGCACCGAGGGAGCCGAGGTGGTTCTTACCGGCAGGAGTCCCGATCGGCTCAAGCGAGCGGCAGCCGAAGTCGATGCGCAACGGACCGCAGCCTTCGACGCCACCGACCCGGCCGCCCTGCACGACTTCTTCGAGGATCTGTCTGGACCGATAGACCACGTGCTGGTCACCGCCGGCGGCCCGCGGTACGGTCCGCTGCTCGAGATGGACACCGCCGATGTGCGCGAGGCGCTCAGCGGACACGCGGTGCTGGGGCTCGAGGTCGCACGAAACGCCAAGGCCAAGATGCGCCCCGGCGGCACCCTGATCCTTATGGGCGGCACCGGAGGACGGCGCATCGATCATCGCCTCGGGATCGTGTCCGCCGCAACCGCGACGTTGCCGCCATTCACCGCGGCACTCGCCCTCGAACTCGCGCCGATACGCGTCAACCTCATCGCCGCGGGCTTCGTCGACACCCCGCTCTCAGCGTCCCTGCTTGGCGATCAACTCGAGGACCGCCGCACCGAGCTGATCTCGACATTGCCGATCGGACGGGTCGTCGGGCCCGAAGACGTCGCCGCGCTCGCCGTCCACTTGATGGTCAACACGGCACTGACCGGCGCCACCTACGACATCGACGGCGGACAGCAATTCATCTGATGCGGGGAGCACACCGGCCCGTGCGACCGATCCACCGGCCCGGCCTCTGCTCGGCCACGCTCAACTCCCTCATCTAGGGGAGTGTCAAGAATCAACCGAAAACAACTGTCAAGCACCAGCCGATGTCAGTGAAGGACGATCTGTCGCGCGGGACACGAGCACAGCTCCCCGGCATTTGATGTCACACGATCCGATGCGAGACACTCGCTGCATGCCACTAGACCCGGGCCGCAGACAATTTGACGCAATCGCCGGGAAGTGAGCTCATTGAGCCACAACCGTGTCGACGCCACGCCGCTTCTCGTCGTCACAATCATGCTCGCACTCGTCGGCTGCTCAGAGCCGAACAGGCCGTCAGCGACAACGACGGCGACCGCCCCAGCGACCACCGTCTCACCTGCGCAGCCGCGGCTGGCATCGGAACCATTGCAGCCGCTGTTGGCATCCGACCCCGCGCACCTGGCCGACGACCTCGTCGCCGACGAGAAGGCGTTGCGCGACCCGTCATCATCGGAGGCTGTGTTGATGGCGGCGGCCCACCGCCAGCAAGCGGCCTACCGTGCCCTCGGACGGCACCCCGAGTGGGACCCGATCGCGCGCCCGCGAATCCCGCCGTCGCTCCTCGAAATCTACGACCGCAACGTCGACGCGCGTCGGCAGCTCGCTGCAATGAGCCGAGCGAAAGACACGCTGCCTGCGTGGCGCATCGTCCCGCCGAGGCCGGCCGACGAGCTGCTCGGTGACTACCGCGAGTCGGAATCGGCGTCCGGTGTCGACTGGACATACCTGGCGGCGATCAACCTGATCGAAACCGGCTTCGGCCGCGTCGCCGGGGTGAGCACTGCTGGCGCGCAAGGCCCCATGCAGTTCTTGCCCTCGACCTTTGCCGCCTACGGCGAGGGCGACATCCTGTCGCCCCACGACAGCATCATGGCGGCCGGCCGCTACCTCGCCGCTAATGGCTTCGCCGACGACCGCGATTACGCCCTGTACCGGTACAACAACTCGCACCAATACGTGCAGGCCGTCAACGACTATGCGACGGTGCTGGCCGCCGATCCCGCTGCGTTTGCGGGTTACTACCGGTGGGACGTGTACTACAACACGACTGCCGGTGACGTGGTCCTGCCCATCGGCTACTCCGCGATCTCATCGATCCCCGTCACGGACTATCTGGCGACCCACGGCACAACGTCGCCGGCCGTTCGGATCTCCAGCCAGAGCGAGCAGATTCTCCAAACTCTGCTGACTGTTAGTAACAACGCCTCACGCGCGGGACTTTCAGAGCGATCCGAAACAGTGTCACCGCAATTCCTGGGGGTACCTTATGGCGCGAATACTCTTATTGGTTCCGCGACTGAGCCCGAGCAGCTTGTTGTTGAACTGCAGAAGGTCGACTGTTTCACCTATGCCGACTACGTCGAAGCGCTGAAGCGGGCGAAGAACCGCGAGGAGTTCATCGACAGCCTAATGAAGGTCCGATACAAGGACGGAGTCGTCGGATTCGAAAACAGGAAGCACTTCTTTACGGACTGGTCCGTGTCGACACCTGCGATAGCGACCGACGTCACTACGAGTCTTAGCGCCAACTCAATTCAGGTAACCAAGAACCTCAACCAGAAGGATTCCGGCGGGGTGTACTTCCCCGGTTTA
Source organism: Mycobacterium sp. (assembly GCA_035634855.1). Classification (GTDB taxonomy): domain Bacteria; phylum Actinomycetota; class Actinomycetes; order Mycobacteriales; family Mycobacteriaceae; genus Mycobacterium. The sequence goes on along the minus strand of DASQCE010000370.1, from coordinate 842 downwards.
CCAATTGTTCCGCGAACCATCTCGTACATTCCAAGTCAGCAGGTCGATAGCAGCGTCCTAGGCCGACTGCGCACCGGGGACTACGTCGGGGCATACGCAGAAGACGGCGGCCTCGACGTCACGCACATCGGTATCTTCATAGACACACCCGACGGACCTGTCATTCGAAACGCATCATCACTGCGCGCAAATAACAAGGTGGTCGACGGTCCCCTCCTCGACTACCTACAGACCGTCCCTGGAGTAGTAGTGCTCCGGCCAGTTCAATGACATTCGATCGCGGCGTAGGGGCCGGCCGCGGCCGTAACAGGACGCATATCGCGGGAGAGTCGAAAACTGCTTGTCTTACCTTGCATACCAGGCGATTTCGCCTCTGAGGCCCTTCCGTCAGCACACCGGTAACTCCGCCCGGATCTCAGTCATTGGCGGCAAATATTCGGTAAAGCATCGGGCGGGGTCGACCAACAGCAGATCGAGCAGTTCCCCGACGGGACCCTGACGGCGATGTTGGTCAGTAGCTGGACCACGCTGGTCGAGATCCATTGCGAGGCTGCCGCCGGCTGCTGATCGAAGCAAACATGGCACTCTAGTGGTGTGTCTCGCAAATAGTTAGTGTTTGGTTCGATAGGATCCCTCCCATGAGGAAGCCGGTCGCAGCGTTGGAGATTTCGGCGGGGCAGCGTGAGCTATTGGAGTCGGTTGCGCGGTCGCAGTCGGGTGCGCATCGTGAGGTGGTGCGGGCGAAGGCGTTGTTGATGGCGTCGCAAGGTGTCGCCAATTCGGCTATTGCGCAGGCATTGTCGGTGTCGCCGGCCTCGGTGGCGAACTGGCGGGCACGGTTC
>DASQCE010000369.1:0-3505 GCA_035634855.1 Mycobacterium sp. | reverse complement strand
GGTTCCTGCGCCGCGCTCACTCCAGTCGGCGCCGGGCACGAAGTTCATCCGTTCGGCCTTGCGGCAAGCGTTGCGATCGCCCTCGACCCAGAGCAGCGTGCCGTCGGCCGCGGTTACGGCGACGACGACGCCGGCGTCGGTAGCGTCATCAACGAGCAGGCGGCGGATGACGGGCAGGGCGGACGCCAACGGATGAGAGGCGCGCATGCGATCCAGGGCAGCCACCGCCGCGGCCTGGGCTCCGCCGAGGTCGGGGTCGACGCCGGTGGCCAGGCTGCGCCGCCAGCTCTCGGCCACCACACGACGCAGCGGGGTGGAGTCCAGATCAACCAGTCCGGCGACGAAGAGCTCATGAACCGCGCGCAGCCTCGAAGACGACAGCCGGGCCATTGACCGGCCGCCCGAGGTCTTCGACATTCCCACCGGCGATCACGCTCCTAGCACGCACCCAATTTGTGCAGGTTGACGTGCGTGGCCGCCACAATAGCTCAATCTCGCCGGTGTCAGGCAGGGACTTTTGGCCTCCTCACGCCGAATTCTGCACGAGGGCTGTCGTCGCTGCCCGATCACGACCGTGGTGCAGAACTCGGCGCGGGCAAACGATGCCCGCCATGACATCCCGAAGGGCGACCCGGACTACTGGCCAGCGGGCGACCGGGATAAGGACGGCGTCGCAGGCGAGTCCTGACAGGACTGTGCGGTCCCGTTGGCTCCCCTCCAAGCGGGACCGCACAGGGTCCTGGCCCGGGGGTTAGACGCCCCAGGCGTTCGCGGCGGTGCGATCGGTGGCCGCCATATCGTCAGCGCCATCACGAACTGCATTGCCGAGACTGAACAAGATCTCGTTGAGCGCGGTGGCCGCCTGCTCCCAACGCGTCTGCTCCACGCGGTAGGCCTCTGCCGCCTCCCGCGTCCAGACCTGTTGGAGTGGGGCGATCTGCGCCCGTAGATCGTCAAGCGCCGCGTTCAACCGCGCGGAGGTCGCGTGAATGTCTTGCCGCACCGTGTACTCAATTTCGTCGAAGTTGTAGGACAGCACGTGATCCATGACCAAGCTCCTTAAAGATTGGTGGCGACCGAACCGATTTGATGCGAATGGCTTTCGCCGGCCTCACCCAGCGTTCGCTCGTTGTAGCGGATGGTCTCCGCTATCCGCTCCAACGCGGCGTGGAGTTTTATCGACTCCCCATTCCATCGCTCGACGACGTCTCGGAAGCGAGCCGCGGCGACGCCACCCCACACCGACGGCGGCACACCGCCCATCCGGCCGATGAAGGACTGCAGCATCGCGCGGATCTCCTCATTGCGGGCATCCGTCTTGCCGGCGGCAGCCGCCATGAGGTCGAAATCTGTGGTGAGCGCGCCGCCCCCGGGTGTCGTCATCAGCTTCCTTCCGTGTTGTCCGTGCGCGATATGAAGGTTGGACGCGATGCCGTCGGGTTCGGTTCCATTGGCGGCGAAGTTCTTCAGAACACGGCGTGCGCGGACCGAATCGCTTGATCACACACGTCACCTACCGCCTCTTCGTGTCCTGGCGCGCTCTGGCACCCGATGGCAATCCGCAGCGACTCATCGACGAGCACCACCCACGCGATGTGATGGTCCGCGCGGATCTCGCGATACGTCACCACGGGTTGGTCCGCTCGCCGGCCGGACGGGTTGAACTCGACGAAGACACCGTCAGGCTCGACGCTCAGCGCGCGTCGCAGTGACTCTGCCACCTGGTCCCGCGACTCATGAGGTGGCAGCGACGACTGCGTGATGTGCACGGCGATGTCGGCGTCATTAGGCGAAACGACCTGCACCCGTGCCGATCCAGGCCCCGACGTAACCCGCTGGACCACCCAGTGCGCCGGCACCATCACACCGACACGTCCTTCGACCAACAGCGTCATCGGCATGCCGGCGGCAGACGGGCGCACCTCGTGTCTCGCCGCGAATCCACCGCAGACGACCGCAGCCGAAAGCACCGCGCTGGCCAAAACGGCAGCCGCCCGTCCGCCCCGATTGGTCGACGGACGAGCCACAGGCGCGCGGGCCTCGTCCCCTGACGGTAGCGCCTCGACGCTGCGTCGCACCCAATCTCGATCGCAGATCGTGACGGCAACCCCATTGGCCCGCAAGCGGTGAGCGATCTCTGCGGCGAGCCGACCGACCCCCTCGACACCCTCGGGACCATCCACCACAACCGCTATCGACGCCGGAATCTTCGTAACCACCCCGTCGGCGTCTCCATGCGCCACCACCTGGATGTCGCCTCCGGGCAACGACACAACAACGAACTCCGGTGCTATCTCCACTACCGTCAACGGTCGATCAGACAGTCCGTCGCGCAGCGCCTGTGCCCGTCGCAGCACCACAACGTCGTTCGCCACCGCGCCCGCGGCATCGCGCACACGGTCCACGCGCGACGATGCCCACCAGGTCGGACAAACGAGCGCGATCGTATCGGCAGAGCCGCCGACGACATCGTGCATAACGGTTCGCCACACGTCCGCGACGGTTACTGGACACTCGTCGATCAATGTCAGCTCGTCGTCAATGCCGTCGATACCGGCCGAAATCCACTCCGCGTCCGCATGGTTGGGGCCTCGGATTGTTGCCGGGCCGACCTCGACGACGATGCCGGTCATGGCGGAGCGGTCCAGGCCACCTGGATCAGCTGATCGGGGTGTCCGCGCGTAATGAGTGTTCCGCGCCCCGGCGGTTGTGCGGACGGCCGGACAGCACCCAAGAGAATCCCTTCGTCTGGGCTGGCGCTCATCATCAAACCCATACAGCCCAAATCGCGCAGCCGCGCCAGAACTGGATCGAACATCGCCCGCGCTGCCCCGCCCGAGCGACGGGCCACGATGACATGCAGTCCGAGGTCTTTGGCGTGCGGCAGGTAGTCGACCAGGGGTGTCAAAGGGTTGCCAGTGGCGCCGGCGACCAAATCGTAGTCGTCGACGACGAGATATATCTCGGGACCAAACCACCACGAGCGACTGCGCAACTGCTGCTGCGTCACATTCTCGCCGGGCATCCGCGCCTGCAACTGTTCGAGAAGAAGGGGTACACGCGCCGTCAGCGTGGCGGCCGACAACGCATAGCCGCCGAGGTGTGCCGATTCGACAACACCGAGCAGCGTCCGGCGAAAGTCGACGATCTCGATCTGCACCGAGTCGGAGGCGTTCGTCCGGACGATCTCCCGACACAGCAGACGCAAGGCCGAGGTCTTGCCACATTCGCCTTCACCCAGCACGACGAGATGCGGCTGTTCGGCGAAATCCAGTACAACTGGCTGCAATTCGCGCTCGCCGAGACCGATGACAATCTGCGTTGCAGTGCGCGTGATGCCGACTCTGGCCACGTTGTCATGAGCGACTTGAAACGGGAGAAGTTCGATCGGCGGCGCACAACGCCCGGCCCGCCGGGCCGGCGTCGGCTTGCCGTCCAACCGTGGCAGTGCGACCACCAGCTCTTTCCCGTCGCGCGTGATACCCCGTCCCGGCGGGATGTGGGC
>DASQCE010000368.1:0-15885 GCA_035634855.1 Mycobacterium sp. | reverse complement strand
ACCTGCGGTGGCGCGCAGGATCGCGTCACTGGTCCCCGGCGCGGTGCTGGTCAATCTCGCCACCGCCGGGCATTCCACCATCGACCTTCGCGAGCGTGCGGCGTTGGACATCGTCAAGGCCATCTACGACGGAACGAGCTCCGGCCTGCCCGCGCGCGCCAAGAAGCTGGACTCGACACCGGGCGGCCTCGGGGTCCGCCTGTTGATCTGGGGCATCGCTGCCGCTGCCGCCGTCGAACAGGCATTGCCTGGCGCGGTTCCCCGCACGGTGCAGCGCGTTACGGCTTCATGAAGCCGATCTTGGTGTAGTCCGCATCGCCGAGGCCAAATGCTCCGAAGTTCGCCAGGTTGCTGCGCACCGCAACGTTGCCGGAGCTCTGAAACAGCGGCAGGCTGAAACCCTCCGCCCAGATCAGCGTGTCGAGTTCGTTGGCGAGCATGCGCGCCTTGTCGGGGTCGAGCTCGTCAAGGGTCTCGTTGACCTTCGCGTCGATCTCGCGGCTACTGATCTGGCCGAAATTACTGTCGGCGCCAGTGGTGTAGATCTGCGTCAGGCAGCACAACGCAAACGCGTCTGCGCCCCAGGCGAACTGCGCGATGTCGAAGTTGCCGACGGTGACGTAGTCGGTGAACAACCTGCCACCGGCCGCGGTAACCAGGTCAAGCTTCACCCCGATTTGGGCGAGGCTGTTCTGGGCGATCTGGCCGATCTGCTTGGTGGTCTGGGCGTCGTAGTACACGTCGCGGACGACCAGCTGACGTCCGTCCTTCTCGCGGAACTGCCCGTTCATGCGCCAGCCCAGCGCGTCAAGTTCCTGCTTGGCCTTCTCGGGGTCGAAGGCGACGACGGCGCTGTTGTCCTGATAGCCCTTCTGGCCGGCGACGTAGATGTGATTGTTCAAAGCCGCCGGTTTGTCGGCCAAGCCGCGCTGGGACACGTCGGCGATGGTTTGCCTGTCGATGCCCCTCGAAATAGCTAGCCGCAGTGCCTTGTCCGCCAGGATCGATCCCGGTGCGCCGTTGAAGGTGAAGTGATACCAGCTCAACCCTGGCGCACGCCGGATCGCGATCCCTGGGGTGCCCCGCGCGATCGTCAACTCGTCGAGCGAGGTCAGTCCGGTGGCGTCGATAGTGTTGTTCTGCAGCGCCGGGATGCGGGCGGCGTCGTCGAGCACCAGGAACGTGATGGTGTCCAACAGCGGGGGAGCGCCCCACCATTTGGGGTTGCGGGTCAACGTGATTCGCTGAGCAGTACGGTCAACTGACGACACGATGAACGGCCCCGCGGACGGCCCGGGACCGGTGAGCTGAGCCTTGTTGAACGCTTCGGGAGTTGCGACCATGCTCTTGGGCTGAAGAGGAGTGTTGCCGGAGAACATGCCACGCCACTCGGAGAATGGCTTGGCGTACGTCATGATGGCTTGGCGATCGTCGACCCCGCGGGTCACGGATGCGACGCGGTCGCTGCCCGCGGAGCTGGCGATCGCGAACCGCTTGTCCTTGCCGTTGGTGGCATTGATGTCGGCGGCGATGTCCTCCCATGTGATCGGCGTGCCGTCGCTCCATATCGCTTTGGGGTTGATGGTGTACGTGACCACCTGGGGGTTGGTGCTGGTCAGCTTGACGTCGGTGAAGTAATCGGTGTTCACGGTTAGCGAGCCGTCAGGCGCGATCCTGAACGCGCGCGGCAAAGTCGGTCTGGCGATGGTGCCGACGTCGCCGGTATTTCCGTCGATGTGCAGCTGGTTGAAGTTGGCCGGGAACTCGGTGAGCGCCAGCCGCAGGTTGCCGCCCCGCTGCAGCTTCGCGATGTCCTGCGGGTTGATGTCGTTGGTCGTCCCGACTTCCGCGTTGCCGCCCACGGGCGGAGTCTCCTGCTTACCGCCGGAACATGCGGTGAGCGTCAGACCCGCGACGAGGGCAGCCACGGCGAAGCGTCGGATCTTCATGGCGACAGACGTTACCTGCGATTCGGTTCTGGCTGAGGAACTGCGGCAAGCAACCGGCGGGTGTAGTCCCGTTGGGGATTGGCGAACACCTGGTCGCCGTCACCCTGCTCGACGATCTTGCCCTTGTACATCACGGCGACCCGGTGCGCGAGATGTTTGACGACCGACAGGTCGTGCGACACGAACAGATAGGACAGGCCGAACCGCTCCTGCAGGTCCAGCAGCAGGTTGATGATGCCGGCCTGGATCGACACGTCGAGCGCCGACACCGGTTCGTCGAGCGCCAAGATCTTCGGCTGCAGCGCCAGCGCCCGCGCAATGCCGATGCGCTGCTTCTGTCCGCCGGAGAACTCGGCCGGATACCGGCTGGCATCCTCGCGGCGCAGCCCCACGATGCCCAACAGCTCGGCCACCCGCTCGTCGGTGCCGCTCTTATCAAAACCGTTGGCCTGCAACGGTTCAGCGAGAACATCGAACACCGGCAGCCGCGGATCCAGCGACGCGACCGGGTCCTGGAAAACCACCTGCAGGTCGCCGCGCAGCGCGCGCCGGGCATGTCGGTCAAGCGTGGCGACATCGGCACCGAGCACCTCGATCGAACCGGACTGCGGTGCGGCCAGCTCCAGAATCTGGTGCAGTGTCGTGGACTTGCCAGAGCCGGATTCGCCGACGATTCCGAGCGTACGACCCTCTTGCAGCTCGAAGCTGACGCCGTCGACCGCGCGTACCTCGCCGACCTGACGGCGCAGCACCACGCCCTTGGTCAGCTTGTAGGTCTTCACCAGATCGCGCACGCGCAGCACCACCGGGGCGTCGGCGTCGGGTGCCACGGCCGGCGCGTCGGTGGACACGCCGTAGATTTCTGCCGCGCTCCGGCCCGCCACGCGTGCGGTGCGGATGCACGCCGCTTGATGCGCGGGTGCGATCACAATCAGGTCGGGCTCGGCGGCGCGGCAGTCATCGATGGCCAGCGGGCAGCGCGGCGCGAACGGGCAGCCTGGCGGCAGCGCCGCCATGGACGGCGGCGCACCTGGGATCGGCACCAGCCGGGCCCCCTGCGGGGCGTCCAGCCGCGGTACCGACCCGAGCAGCCCTGCGGTGTAAGGCATTCGGCGGTCGCGGTACAGCACATCGACGTCGGCTGTCTCAACGGCGCGGCCCGCGTACATCACCAATGCGCGGTCGGCGAATTCGGCGACCACCCCGAGATCGTGGGTGATGATCAGCACGCCTGCCCCGGTGACGTCGCGTGCGGTCTTGAGTAGCTCGAGGATCTGCGCCTGGACCGTGACATCCAGAGCCGTGGTCGGCTCATCACAGATCAGCAGGTCAGGGTCGTTGGCAATGGCGATCGCGATCACCACGCGTTGGCGTTCCCCACCGGAGAGTTCGTGCGGGAAGGAGCGGGTCCGGCGGTCCGGCTGGGCGATGCCGACCAGTTCGAGTAGTTCGACAGCCCTGGTACGGGCGGCTTGCTTACCGATACCGCGGTCGTGAACCTCCAGCGCCTCGGCGATCTGATCGCCCACGGTGTAGACGGGTGTGAGCGCCGACATCGGGTCCTGGAACACCGTGCCGATGGACTTGCCGCGGATCTGCGACATTTGGTTGTCGGACAACCCCAACAGTTCGTTGTCGTGCAGCAGGATCGACCCCGACACTTCGGCGTACTCCGGCAGCAGCCCGATGATCGCCATAGCGGTGGCCGACTTGCCGGAACCGGATTCACCCACGAGGGCGACGACCTCACCCGCGGCGACGTCAAAGTTCATGCCGCGCACCGCGTTTACCCGCTCGGTTTCGGTCGGGAAGGTCACGGTCAGATTGGTTACCGACAGCAGACTCACTTGCGGCGCCTCCGCAGTGGCCGGGCACTGGGATCCAGCGCGTCGCGCAGACCATCGCCGACGAGGTTGGCGCACAAAATGATCAGCACGAGGACGCCCGCCGGAAACAGGAACACCCACGGGAACGTCGTCACCGACTTGGTGCCGTCGGCGATCAGAGTGCCAAGCGACACGTCGGGTGGCTGGATGCCGAAACCCAGGAAGCTCAACCCCGTTTCGGCGAGTATCGCAAGGCCGACATTCAGTGCGGTATCGATGATGATGATCGATGCGACGTTCGGCACGATGTGGCGGACGATGACCCGCCAGTTGCTGACGCCCATATAGCGTGCGGCGGTGACGAATTCGCGTTCACGCAGACTCATCGTCATGCCCCGGACGATGCGGGAGCTGATCATCCAGCTGAATGCGGCGAGCAGGACAATCAGCCAAACGATGTCGCCCTTGGTTCGCTGTACGACAATTGTGATCAGCAGAAAACTCGGCACCACGAGCATGAGGTCGACAATCCACATCAGTGTGCGATCGCGCCAGCCGCCGAAATAGCCGGCGATCGTTCCCACCGTCGCGGCGATGACAGTGGCGATGAATGCCACGCAGACGCCGATCAGCATGGATTTCTGCATGCCGCGCAGGGTTTGGGCGAGCAGGTCCTGGCCGAGCGCGTTGGTGCCGAACCAGTGGTCGGTGCTCGGCGGCTGCTGCAGCGCATAGAAATCGAGATCGGTGTAGCTGTAAGGCAGCACCGATGGCAGCGCATAGCAGGCGATGAACAGCGCCACCAGCAGTATCAGCGAAATTACGGCCGGCTTGTTGCGCAGGAAGCGCCGCCGCACCAGCGCGCTCCGCGAGGCGAACCGGGCGACGTCGACGCCCGACTTGGCCGTGGTCGCGGTGTCTGTCGTGACGGGTTCGCTCATCGCACTCGAACCCTTGGGTCGAGCGCGGCATAGATTACGTCGGACAGCAGCCCGGCCAACAGAATCGTCACGCCAGAAAACAGAGTGATCGCCGTGACGATGTTCGTGTCCTGCGTCGCGACGCCTTGAATGAACCACTCACCGACGCCGTGCCAGCCGAAGATCTTCTCGGTGAACACCGCGCCGGTGAAGAGACCGGCGACGCTGTAGGCGAACAGTGTGGCCATCGGAATCAGCGCAGTGCGTAACCCGTGTTTGAAGAGTGCGCGGCGTCGGGTCAATCCCTTGGCGCGCGCCGTGCGAATGAAATCCTGGCCGAGCACGTCGAGCATCGCGTTTCGCTGGTACCGGCTATAGCCTGCGATGGCGCCCAGCGCGAGCGTGAACGTCGGCAGCACCAAATGCTGTACGCGATCTACGAATTGGTTCCAGGCGCCGCCGATCGCGTCCGGTGAGGTCTCGCCGGTGTACTCGAACAGCTGTACGCCGAGCACCGAGTTGACCCGTAACGCCGCGAGGATCAGAAGGTTCGCGATCACGAACACCGGCGTGCTGATCACCAACAGTGACAACACGGTGATGACGCGGTCGGACAGGTGGTACTGCCGGATCGCGCCCCACGCACCGACCACGACGCCGATCACGGTGCCCACGACCGAGCCGATGACCAGCAACCGGAGGCTGACGCCGATGCGCCGCCAGAGTTCGTCCGTTACAGGTTGTCCGCCGATGGTCTTGCCGAAGTCGCCGTGCACCACGCCGGCCACCCAGTGTCCGTAGCGCACGGGTATCGGCTTGTCGAGACCCAACTCGGTGGCCTTGGCTTCGATGACGGCCCGCGGAGGGCGCGGATTGCGTTGCAGCAGGCTGTCGAGTGGCTCGAATTGGAGCGAGGCCAAGGAGAAGGTCAGGAACGAGGCCACCGCCAGCAGCACGACGTAGTTCAGCAGCCGCCCCACGAGGAAGCGCGTCATCGGTGACGTCCCTTGGCGGCGTGCATGACGCACAGGGTATGAGATGGCTCCGCTGACAGCCCGATCTTGCAGCTCCCGCATGGCAAGACAATTCGCACCGGCGCTTCAGGCCATTTCCAGTTTGGTGGCGAACACTAGTTTCACCTGCAGGTTTACCCGTTGCCGCGCCGGCGCGGCGACGGGGACCGACGCCAGGAAAGGTGAGGTGTTCGAGGAATGGATTCGCCTAAACGCAACAATGTGAAGCTGCTAGCCGCGGTGATCGGCGGCAGCGGGGTGATTGCCATGGGCGCACTGTTTGTGGCCGTCGCACAGGAACAGCCGGGCCAGGAGGCCGTGGCCAAGTCGTCGTCGATGACCGTCGGCGCGACAACCACCGAGACGACGCCGGCGACGGTGGAGGCAACCACGATGGCCGCGCCGGTGATGCGGGGCCCGGCGGCGCTGCCTGCCGAGGAACAGGGGCCCGCCGCGCCGTAGCCAATCCGCACCGATTTCACGGGTGAGCGCTGAGACAGCGCGCGCCTAGGTAATTCGCACCCCTGATCCAGGGTCCTCACAGATTCCTCGCGTTCACTAACTCCGACCTGCATGTTTGTCGGTCTGTCGCAATCGCTGGGGCGGACCGGCTCACAACCGGAGAGGAGCAAACACAGTGAGTGCAATCAGGCGACCCAATGTGAAGATGCTGGCGGCCATGATCGGCGGCAGCGCCGTGGTGGCGATGGGAGCCCTGACCATGGCGATCACCCAGGAACAGGCCACGTCTGCCACCATCACGGGCTCGGGCATGACGGTTGGCGCGACCAGCACCCAGGAAACGGCGCCGAGCGCGCCCGAAACGACGCTTGCGGCGCCCGCGGTGAAGGCTGCGCCATTCGGGGGCTCTGGCTCGTAGCCGGCTGACGTTTCACCTCCGGCCGCTTCGGTTACCCAGACAGCAGAGGGTTTGATGGTCGACCCTCGTGAACTGTTCGAGGCCAGAGACCGAATGGAGTGGTCAGAGGTGAAATCGAGTCAGCTCAAAGTTGTCGCCGCGAGTATCGGTGCCGGTGCCCTCGTTTCGATGGGCGCGCTCACCGTCGTGTTCAGTGACGCACCTGGAAGCATCAGCGAGGGTCCGGAGATCACGATGGGCGAAACCTCCACGTCGACGACGGCGCCTTTAACGGTGGAGACTTCCATAGCCACGCCTATGGTGACGGCTTCGACGCCCGAGGGCTTCGGCAACGGCGCATAAACGCTAGTTCCGGTGCGGCGGCGCTACGCGGGGTCCACCCTGGCCTGCGGGTCCGCCTTCCTGCGGGCTACCGATGTTCGTGACCGTCGCGGTCTGACCGTTGCGCGTCGCGCGGATCACTACCTGGTCATTTACGGCGAACGGCGGTGCTCCTGCGTTGCCTGCCGTGGTGGGTATGACATAGGTCTGGCTGAAGCCGTCCTCGCTTCGCACGGCGATGGCCGTCGGCGAAATTGCGGTGACCGCGCCCGTCTGCGTCACCACTGTGGTGTAACCGCCGGCCCCGTCCCGCACCACGAACTCGCCGTGCAACGATGTCGCACCCACCGCGTCCGGGCCGGGTCCGCCCATACCACCATGCTGTGCCGGGCCGACCGGGCCACCCGGCATTCCGCCACCTGGGCCGAACGCCTGGTGAGGTCCGCCGAAGGACTGCGAACTGCCCTCCGTGGCGGCGTAGATCGCGGCACCGCCCAAGGCCGCGATGACGGCGGCGACGGCGACGGCGGCCGCTGTTTCTCGCAGCCCCCAACGACGAGGCGGCGGCTGAGGCGCCCCCCAAACCTGGCGCTCGGTGCCAATCTCATCGGTGGTCATGCGACCACCTTGCGAGCTGTTCATGTGAGTTCGCTGTGCGTCATTTGAGCGTCGGTTATGTATATGCGCCTTCACAGCTCACACAAAGACAGGGCACAGTCTGAACCCATGGGCACCACCAATAATGAGCGCGTGTCCAGTCCCAGCGCTTTCACCGTGAACGAGAACGAACCCGCGCGCGTCGTGATGCGGCGCGCAGACGGCAAGCCCATCCACGTGTTGGTCGTTGACGACGAGCCGGTGCTGGCCGAACTGGTGTCGATGGCCCTGCGGTATGAGGGTTGGGAGATCGCAACGGCCGGTGACGGCGCCTCGGCCATCGCGTCGGCCAGGGAGACCCCGCCGGACGTGGTGGTGCTCGACGTCATGCTGCCGGACATGAGCGGCCTGGATGTCCTGCATAAGCTGCGCGAGCAGATTCCCGGGCTGCCGCTGCTGCTGCTGACTGCGAAGGATTCCGTCGAAGACCGCATCGCCGGACTGACCGCGGGCGGAGACGACTACGTCACCAAACCATTCAGCCTCGAAGAGGTAGTGCTGCGGCTGCGCGCACTGTTGCGGCGCACCGGGGTGACAAGCGAAACGGGCGGCGCCAAGATCGTGGTCGGAGATCTGGTGCTCGACGAGGACAGCCACGAAGTCACTCGGGGCGGCGATGTCGTCTCCCTGACCGCGACGGAGTTTGAGCTGTTGCGGTTCATGATGCGCAACTCCAAACGCGTACTGAGCAAGGCGCAGATCCTGGACCGGGTGTGGAGCTATGACTTCGGCGGGCGATCGAACATTGTCGAGCTGTACGTGTCGTATCTGCGAAAGAAGATCGACATCGGGCGCGAGCCGATGATCCACACCTTGCGCGGTGCAGGCTATGTCCTCAAGCCCCCACGCTGACGTGGGCGGCGGCCGCTTCCGGTCCCCGAGAGCCTGGTCCCTGCGGGCCCGGCTGCTGGCTTCCCAGATCGTTCTGCTCGCACTGGTCTGTACGGCGATCGGCGTGGGCACCGAGTTTGCGCTGCAACGCTTTTTGATGAATCAGCTCGACGACCGGTTGGCCGAGACGGGCCGCCGCTCGACCGGGTTGTTCGAATTCGGGCCGCCGCCACCGCCGCCGGGCATGGGCCCGATGATGCCGGGCTACCCGGATCCTCCCGGGTATCCACGACGCGTCATCATTCGCGACGACTACGGTCCCGGCCCGGCCTTCCTCAACGCTCCCGGGCAGGCCGCGCGCACCGTCGGCGCGGTGATATCCCGCGGCACGCCGGTCAACGCCGGTGTCATCACCGCCGACGGCACCCGTTCCGAAATCAGTTCCACTGCAGCACAACAACTCGCTCACATCCCCGCGGACCACAGACCAGAAACGGTTGAGCTCGACGGGCTTGGCCGTTACCGCGTCATCGCGATGCACGCCAGGGGTTCGGGTGAGACGATCGTGACGGGGTTGCCCACCTCAGATGTCGACGACACACTGCTTCAGGTGCTTGTCGTCTTCGGCGTGGTGGGTGCGATCGCGCTGATCGGTGGCACGACGGCGGGTATTGTGATCATCCGCCGCCAACTCGCCCCGCTGTCAAGGGTTTCCGAAGCGGCTCGCCAAGTGGCCGACCTCGAACTCGACCGCGGCGAGGTGCGGCTGCCCACGCCGATCGTCAAGGTCGATCCGGCCAGCGCCGGCACCGAGATCGGACAGCTCGGCTCGGCGCTGAACCGAATGTTGGACCGCATCGCGGGCGCGTTGTCCGCCCGCCACGCCAGCGAGACGCGGGTACGGCAGTTCGTTGCCGACGCCAGCCACGAGCTGCGCACACCTCTGGCCGCGATTCGCGGCTATACCGAACTGGCACAACGCAAACGAGAAGACCTCCCCGACGACGTCGCGCACGCCATGAGCCGCGTCGAATCCGAAACCGAACGGATGACGCAGCTTGTCGAGGACATGTTGCTGCTGGCGCGACTGGACACCGGGCGGCCTCTGGAACGCGAGCAGGTCGATCTGTCCCGGCTCGTCGTCGACACGGTCAGCGATGCCCACATCGCCGGACCCGACCATCAGTGGTTGCTGGATCTGCCCGACGAACCCGTCACCGTCGTCGGCGACGAAGCTCGGCTGCACCAGGTGCTGGCCAATCTCCTCGCCAACGCCAGGACCCACACGCCGCCCGGCACTTCGGTCACCACATCGTTGGCCGACGACGATTCCGGCGGCGCCGTGCTGACGGTCGCCGACGACGGTCCGGGGATCCCGGCGTGGCTGCAGCCGGAGATTTTCGAGCGGTTCGCCCGCGGTGACTCGTCGCGGTCCCGGCGCGGCGGCAGTACCGGACTGGGTCTGGCCATCGTCGCGGCCGTCGTCAGGGCCCACAACGGCACGATCGGCGTGCATAGCGTGCCGGGCAAGACGGAGTTCGTGGTGAAGTTTCCGGCCAATTCACAGTCGAGTCACAGCGGGGCCAAAACCGGCGCCTAGCGGGCTCAACGAAAATCTTGGGGTGACGACCCTGCTTCTTCCCGCCGAGGAGACGCAAAAGTCCCTGACACGCGGCGAAGAACGGGACCTTTCCGTTTGGTCGCGCATAGGACTGGCCGTGCTGTTGATCGCGACGGCGGCCCTGAATCTGTGGAACCTATCGGCGAGCGGATGGGCCAATGCGTTCTATTCCGCGGCCGCGCAGGCCGGCGCCGGCGATTGGACCGCGATGCTGTTCGGGTCCAGCGACGCAGCCAACGCCATCACCGTCGACAAGACACCCGCCGCGCTGTGGATCATCGACGTGTCGGTGCGGCTGTTCGGGCTGAACCCGTGGAGCATCTTGGTGCCACAAGCACTGGAGGGCGTTGGGGCGGTGGCGTTGCTGTACGCCGCGGTCCGCCGGGTGGGTGGTGATGGTGCCGCGTTGCTCGCGGGCGCGGTATTCGCGCTGACGCCGGTGGCTGCGTTGATATTCCGATTCAACAATCCCGACGCACTGCTGGTGCTGTTGCTTGTCGCGGCCGCGTACTGCGTGCAGCGCGCCTGTGAAAAGGACAGCAGCCGTTGGTGGTTGATTGGCGCTGGCATTCTCGTGGGCTTCGGGTTCCTGGCCAAGATGCTGCAGGCGTTCCTGGTGCTGCCCGGATTCGCCGCGGCATATCTGGTCGCGGGTCAACGTCGGATGAGGCGCCGGATCGGTGACCTGCTGGCGGCCTGCGTCGCCCTTGTGGTGTCCGGCGGATGGTATCTGTTGCTTGTCGAGCTGTGGCCCGCGTCGGCGCGGCCCTACATCGGCGGTTCGCAACACGACAGCATCGTCGAACTGGCGTTGGGGTACAACGGTTTGGGCCGCCTGACCGGTGACGAGCCTGGCGGGCTCGGCAACCTCAACTTCGACGTCGGCTGGGGTCGGCTGTTCGGCAGTGGGATGGGTCTGGACATCGCCTGGTTGCTGCCTGCCGCGGTGATCTGCCTCGCTGCGGGGTTCGTGATCACCAGGCGCGCAGCGCGGACGGATCCGGCGCGGGCGGCGCTGATCCTGTGGGGCGGCTGGCTGGCCGTCACCGCGGTGGTCTTCAGTTTCGCGAACGGCATCCTGCACCCCTACTACACCGTCGCGCTCGCGCCCGCGATCGGCGCGTCGATTGGCATCGGGGCAACGCTGTTGTGGCGCAACCGCTCCGACATCCGTGCCGCGACCGCCTTATCAGGCGCGGTCCTCGTCACTACGATCCTCGCGGCGGTGCTGCTGTCTCGCAACAGCGAGTGGATCCCATGGCTGCGGGCGGCGGTCGCCGTCGGGGGAGTGGGAGCCGCCGTGCTGTTGCTGGTCGCCGGGCGGTTGCCCCGGCCCGTCTCCCGTTCGGTGGCGGCCCTGGCCGTCGCGGCGTGTCTGGCGGCGCCTGCGGTGTATTCGGTCGCGACGGCGGCCACAGCGCACAGCGGCGCCATCCCTTCGGTGGGCCCGGCGCGGCAGGGCTTCGGCGGTTTCACCGGTCCGGGCGGGCTGCTTGACTCGCCGGCGCCAGGGCCCGCGCTGTCGGCGACGCTGTCGGCCGATGCCCACGATTTCACCTGGGTCGCGGCCACCGTCGGGTCGAACAACGCGGCCGGTTACCAATTGGCCAGCGGCGCGCCGGTGATGGCGATCGGCGGCTTCAACGGCACCGACCCCTCCCCGACGCTCCAGGAGTTCCAGCGCTACGTCGCCGACCGGCAGATCCACTACTTCATCCGCGGCAAGATGATGATCGGGCATTGGGGACCCTCGACGGGTAGCAGCGAGTCCTCCGATATCGCCGCGTGGGTGGAAACCCACTACACGCCGCAGACCGTCGACCGGGTGCTCATCTACGACCTCACGCAGCCACAGCGGAACTCATAGCTTGCGCATAGCTTCGCCAAACGAGGCGCACACGCTGCTGGCCAACCATGATTGTTATGACAGACATCGCCCTTGACACCGAGGCAGGCTGGGCTCACCGCACCCACTTCGAATCGCGTCCGAACGCCGCCCTGGCCGCCCGCGCCGCCGGCGTTCCTGTGCTCGATGTCGTGGTGCCGGTGTACAACGAGCAGGCCGCCCTTGCCGATTCGGTACACCGGCTGCATCGCCATCTTCGGGAGAACTTCCCCTTCGAGGCGCGTATCACGATCGCCGACAACGCCAGCGTCGACGACACGCCACGGATCGCCGCCGAGCTCGCCGAAGAGCTGACCGACGTACGGGTCGTGCGGTTGGAGCAGAAGGGTCGCGGCCGTGCGCTGCACGCGGTGTGGTCCACCTCGGACGCACCGGTGCTGGCCTACATGGACGTCGACCTGTCCACGGACCTCGCGGCGCTCGCCCCGCTGGTGGCCCCGCTTATCTCCGGCCACTCGGACCTGGCGATCGGCACCCGGCTGGGCCGGGGCGCGCGGGTCGTGCGCGGGCCGAAGCGTGAGATCATCTCGCGCTGCTACAACTTGATCCTGAAATCGACGCTGGCCGCGCGCTTTTCCGATGCCCAATGTGGGTTCAAGGCCATCCGCGCCGACGTCGCCGAGCGCCTGCTGCCGCACGTGGCAGACACCGGTTGGTTCTTCGACACCGAGCTGCTGGTGCTCGCGGAGCGTAGCGGCCTGCGGATCCACGAAGTGCCTGTCGACTGGGTGGACGACCCCGACAGCCGCGTTGACATCATCGACACCGCGACCGCTGACCTCAAGGGCATCGGACGCCTGTTGCGCGGCTTCGCCGACGGTTCCATTCCGGTGAACACCATTGCCGCGCAACTGGGTTCATCGCGGCTGTCGGCCGCACCGGGCTCGCTGTTTCGGCAGGTGGTCCGGTTCGGCGCCGTTGGCGTCGCGTCCACCGCCGCCTATGTGCTGCTGTTCATGCTGATGCAGGGGTGGACGGGCGCTCAGGCGGCGAACCTGATCGCGTTGCTGCTCACCGCGATAGGCAACACCGCAGCCAACCGGCGCTTCACGTTCGGGGTCGGTGGCCGCGCCAACGCGACCCGCCATCACTTCGAGGGTCTTGTGGTCTTCGGAATCGCGCTGGCGATCACCAGCGGCGCGCTGGCCGGGCTGCACGCTGTGGTCGCCCAGCCGCACCACTTGGTCGAACTCACGGTGTTGGTGCTCGCGAATCTGGTGGCCACCGCGGTTCGCTTCGTACTCCTGCGCGGCTGGGTGTTTCATCCCGGCCGGTCGCACTGACTCCCGCCAACGACAAAAGGAATCGATTGATGACGATCACCTCCGAAGTGCCGCCACAGACAACGGCGGCCCCACACGGTCCGCCACGGCGAGACCCTCGCTGGGTGCGCCCCGCGGTGCTGGCGCTCCTCGCCGCGACCGCCGTGCTGTACCTGTGGGGGCTAGGTTCGTCCGGCTGGGCCAACAACTACTACGCGGCCGCGGCGCAGGCAGGCACGCAGGACTGGAAGGCGTGGCTGTTCGGCTCGCTGGACGCGGGCAACGCGATCACGGTCGACAAGCCGCCCGCAGCGTTGTGGGTGATGGGCTTGTTCGGCAGGCTGTTCGGGTTCAGCGCGTTCACGATGCTGCTGCCGGAGGCGCTGGCGGGCGTTGCGGCCGTGGCACTGCTGTATGCGACCGTGCGGCGCACCAGCGGACCGGCCGCGGGCCTGATCGCGGGCGCGGTGCTGGCCCTGACCCCGGTCGCGGCGCTGATGTTCCGGTTCAACAACCCCGACGCGTTGCTGGTCCTCCTGCTCGTGGCTGCCGCGTACTGCATGGTGCGGGCCACCGAGACTGCAAGCACTCGCTGGATTGCGTTGGCGGGCTGCGTCATCGGCTTTGCGTTCCTGACGAAGATGTTGCAGGCGTTCCTGATCGTGCCCGGTCTCGGACTGGCGTTCCTCGTCGCAGCGCCGGTTGGGATCTGGAAACGAATCGGCAAGCTCCTCGTCGGCGCCGCGACGATGGTCGTGTCGGCCGGATGGTACATCGCACTGGTCAGCCTGTGGCCGGCCGACTCGCGTCCGTACATCGGCGGCTCCACCGACAACAATCTGCTGCAGCTGGCCTTGGGCTACAACGGGATCGAGCGCATCGCCGGTGGCGAGGGCGGCCCCGGCGGCAGATCGGGCGGCGGCGGTCCCGGAGGGGCCAACCTGTTCTTCGGCGGCGAAGCGGGTATCGGCCGACTCTTCGGACAGTCGATGGGTGTGGAAGCGTCCTGGCTGCTGCCCGTTGCGCTCATCGGGCTAGCGGCGGGCATCTGGTTCACCCGGCGCACGGCGCGCACCGGAAGCGTCCGTGCCGGACTGCTGCTCTGGGGCGGCTGGCTGCTGGTGACGGGCGCCGTGTTCAGCTTCATGGACGGCACGGTGCACCCGTATTACACGGTGGCGTTGGCGCCCGCGGTCGCGGCGCTGGTCGGCATCTCGGTGGCCGAGTTGTGGCGGGGCCGGGAATTCCTCGTGCCGCGGATCGTGCTGGCGACCATGTCGGCGGCCACCGGCGTCTGGGCGTTCATCCTGCTGGATCGCACGCCCGATTGGTTGCCCGCCGTGCGCTGGATCGTGCTGGCGGGGTCGGTGGTCGTCGCGGCCATCCTCGCCGTCGGTGCTCACCGGCTGGGCCGTGCCGTGGTCGTACTGGCCACCGCCGCAGCGCTTTTCGGCCTAGCCGCGCCTACCGCGTTCTCGATCTACAACGTGGCCCATTCCCACAGCGGGCCGGGCACGATGTCAGGGCCAAGCCGTGACTCCGGCTTCGGCGGTGGCGGGCCCGGCGGGCCTTTCGGCGGACCCGGCGGACGCGGTCCGGGTGGGAACGAAGCGGATAACGCCGCGCTCGCCCAGCTCATTGAAGGTGCCGACAGTCGTTGGGCCGCAGCCAGCATCGGGTCAATGGGAGTGAGCAGCCTCGAGCTCAAGACCGGCGCGTCGTTGATGGCGATCGGCGGATTCACCGGTTCGGACAACTCTCCGACGCTCGCGCAGTTCCAGTCCTACGTCGCCGACCATGAGGTGCGGTACTTCATCGGCAGTGAACGCGGAGGGCCGCCCCACGGCAGGTCGGGGCCGGCGCAAGAGATCACGGCATGGGTGCAGCAGAACTTCGCCCAGATCGACGTCGGTGGCACGACCGTCTACGACCTCAGCCAACCCCGTTGATGCGTCGATGATTGCAGAAAGAAAGACAGATGAAACTCAAGCGACTGATCGCGGAAACCCGTTATCGCCGGAAGCCTCGGAGGGGCAGCCCTCGGCCTCGGCGCCGGACTTGCAAACGCGGAACCGCCGCCAGGGCCCTTGCCCGGCTGGGTGCAGCCGGGGCCACCCGACCTTCGTCCGGAGGATCGCGGCGCATATGACCAAGCGGTGCGCGATCACCGGCCGTTTCAGTACGACGGCCAATGGGTGAACCCGGTGTTCGATCAGGGGCACCGAGGCTGGGGCTTCTGGCTCGGGCCCATCTGGATCCGGTCGCTCTGACACGGCCCCCCGATCAGGCGGCCGCCCTGCTTCCCCCCGGGCAGGGCGGCCCGCCGTCACCTGTTTCACCCGTGGCAGTCACCGAGGTCGGCTGCGGGACATCGCAGCCAGCTCGTCGTCGACGAGCTCCTCACCCTGACGTCCGCCTCGGCCCGCTTGGTGCAGGACCCGCAAGGGACACCCATGACGCCGATGAGATGGTGCGCAGCCGCCCGCCGGCAGAGCGCGCACTACAGCAACGTCATCGTGACGGATTGATGACAGTCGCTGGCCGGCTACACGTTGCCTTTCGCTGGTGCCATGCCTGAATCTGAGCACCGGCGACGTCTCGCTACATCGACCGCGGTGTCGACGGTCACCCCATCGACATGAGAGACGACGCCGAGACTGTCCCCACGCACGGAGAATCTAAAAGAATTGCACCGTACG
>DASQCE010000367.1:0-13484 GCA_035634855.1 Mycobacterium sp. | reverse complement strand
GACATGCTCGGTTGGGCGGCGTTCGCGGTTCTCTGGGTGCTGCAGCTGCTGGTCATCCGGCGTGGCATGGAAACTGTTCGCCGGTTCCAGGACTGGGCCGGTCCGGCCATCTGGGTGGTGATGTTCGTTCTCGCCGCGTGGATCGTAGTCGAGGCCGGATCGGACTTCTCACTTAACCTGACCGACGACCAGAAGACCGGCGGCGCAGCGGTGAAAGCGTTCCTCGTCGCGACCGCACTGACCATCACCTACTTCTCCACGCTGCTGCTGAACTTCTGCGACTTCTCCCGGTTCGCGCCCAACCGGTCCACCGTCGTCCGCGGCAACTTCTGGGGCCTGCCCGTCAACTTCATGGCATTCGCCGTCGTCACCGTGGCGGTGACCGCAGGCAGCATCGCGGTGTTCGGTGAAGCGATCACCGACCCGGTCGAGATCGTCGCCAGAATCGACAACGTGTGGGTCACCGTCATCGGTGCCATCACCTTCGTCATCGCCACGATCGGCATCAACGTCGTCGCGAACTTCGTGTCGGCCTCCTACGACCTCGCCAACGTCGCACCGAAATACATCGACTTCCGCCGCGGCGGGCTGATCAGCGCGATCGCGGCCGTCGTGATCACGCCGTGGCACCTGTACAGCAGCCCGGACGCCATCTTCTACTTCCTCGGCGGTCTCGGCGCCCTACTCGGGCCGCTGTTCGGCGTGATCTTCACCGACTACTACCTGGTGCGCCGGCAGCGGGTGACGATTGATGAGCTGTACCTGGACGACCCACGCAGCCGCTACTACTACCGGCGCGGCTGGAACCCGAAGGCACTCATCGCAGGTGGTGTGGCAGCGGTGTTCTCGCTGTTCGTCGCTTTCTTCAAGCCGTGGCAGGACTGGTCTGCGTTCTCGTGGTTCGTCGGCGTGGTGATTGCCGCGCTGATCTACTACTTCATCTCTGCGCGTGATTTCCGGCAACCGGAGCTGGACAGCGGTCCGGCCGAGCAGGAGGCCAAGGCATGACCGACCTCGACTTGATGATCCGCGCCCAACGCCTGGTGAGCACGGCGGGTGAGGTGAGCCGCATCGTCGGCGTCAAAGACGGCACGATCGTCGCCATCGAGCCGATGGACTCGGACCTGACGGCACCGCAGGTGATCGAACTCGCCGACGACGAGGCGCTGCTGCCAGGAGTCGTCGATTCACACGTGCACGTCAACGACCCCGGTCGTACCGAGTGGGAGGGCTTCGCCAGCGCGACAAAGGCTGCGGCCGCCGGCGGCGTTACGACGCTGGTGGATATGCCGCTGAACAGCATCCCGCCCACCGTCGATGTGGCGGCGCTCGAGGTGAAGCGAAAAACCGCGAAAAGCCAGGCGCACATCGACGTCGGCTTCTGGGGCGGTGCGGTGCCCGGCAATGTGTCCGACCTTCGGCCGTTGTATGACGCTGGCGTCTTCGGCTTCAAATGTTTCCTGCTGCATTCGGGCGTCGACGAGTTCCCACCGCTCGACCCCGAGCAGCTCGAGGCCGCCATGCGCGAGATCGCGTCGTTCGACGGGCTGATGATCGTGCACGCCGAGGACACCCATGCGATCGAACACGCGCCGACCGCGCACGGCGAGCTCTACCGCGACTTCCTCTCTTCGAGACCCAGAGGCGCGGAGAACCTCGCCATCGCCCACGTGATCGAGTTGGCCCGGTGGACCGGCTGCCGAGTGCACATCCTGCACGTCTCCAGCTCCGACGCACTGCCGATGATCGCATCAGCCATGCGCGACGGAGTGCGCATCACGGCCGAGACCTGCCCGCATTACCTGACCTTCACCGCCGAGGAGATCCCTGACGGCGCAACGCAATACAAGTGCTGCCCGCCCATACGGGAGGGTGGTAACCGGGAACTGCTGTGGCAGGGCCTGCGCGACGGGATCATCGATCTCGTCGTCTCCGACCACTCGCCGTCCACACCCGACCTGAAGTGTCTGGACATCGGCGACTTCGGCGTGGCCTGGGGCGGCATCTCCTCGCTGCAAATCGGCCTGGCCGCGGTGTGGACCCAAGCACGTCAGCGTGGCTTCGACCTGGTCGACGTGTGCCGATGGATGTGTCAGGCGCCGGCCAAGCAGACCGGTCTGCGTCGGAAGGGGCGCATCGACATCGGGTACGACGCCGACTTCTGCGTTTTCGCGCCCGACTACGCGTTCGTGGTCGATGTGCACCGCCTGCACCACAAGAACGCCATCACGCCGTATGACGGACGTCCCCTCGCGGGTCAGGTGCGCGGCACCTGGTTGCGGGGCAAGCAGATTGACATCAACGACGAGCCGCTGGGCCGGCTCCTGAGCAGAGGTGCAGCATGACCAGTAACGCGCGACAGTATTACGCGCCGACGGGCGGCCACCCACCGCAGACCGCACTGACCACCGATCGCGCGGTCTTCACCGAGGCGTACGCGGTGCTGCCTCGCGGCACCATGCGCGACATCGTCACAAGCAATCTGCCGCACTGGGAGGGCACCCGGCTGTGGGTGATCGCGCGCCCGTTGTCCGGGTTCGCGGAGACCTTCTCTCAGTACATCGTCGAGGTGTCGGCCGGCGGCGGCAGTGACCGGCCCGAGCACGACGCCGGCGCCGAGGGCGTGCTGTTCGTCGTCGAGGGCGGCTTGACGCTCACGCTCCAGGGCGATCAGCATGACCTGACGCCCGGCGGATACGCGTTTCTTCCCGCGGGCAGCGAATGGACGCTGCGCAACAACACCGCCGAGACGGCCCGCTTTCACTGGATCCGCAAGGCGTACGAGCATGTTGACGGCATCGAGGCACCGGAGCCGTTCGTCACCAACGAGACCGACGTCGAGGGAATAGAGATGCCCGGCACCGAAGGGCGGTGGAGCACTCAGCGGTTCGCCGACCCTCTCGACGTCCGACACGACATGCACGTCAACATCGTCAATTTCGAGCCCGGCGGCGTGATTCCGTTCCCGGAGACCCACGTGATGGAGCACGGTCTTTATGTGCTGCAGGGCAAGGCGGTCTACCTGCTAAACAACGACTGGGTCGAGGTGCAGGAGGGGGACTTCATGTGGTTGCGCGCGTTCTGCCCGCAGGCCTGTTATGCCGGCGGGCCCGGGAGGTTCCGGTACCTGCTCTACAAGGACGTCAATCGGCACGCCAAGCTGAGTCGGCAGTTCGTCTAACGTGGCTGCGCCCACCAGCGCGGTTCCCATCACCGGGGTCCCCCCGGCTTTCGATCACCATGTCGAACTTCGGCGGCAGCCAACGATCGCGGGCAAGTGCGACAAAGGGCGGATGGTGCGTCCTCGTCGACCGTGGTGGTAATAACCAGTTCTGCGGAAGTCTTGGCGGGAAACGAATTCGAGCGCGTCGGGGAGGACTGTTGGACGTCGGATTCGGTATCGCACAGCTGGCGTCATTCATGGATCGTAGAGAATATCCACCATCGACCCAATCCAGTTGTTAGATCACATAATTCGGCGAACATCCGAACGCCTGAGCTGGCGCGCGGGTCCCCCGGCTCGAACGATTGCGGGCCCGACAGTGGACGTCAGGACCCACATCAAACTCGTGACGACTCGCCACCCGTCGTCTCATCGAGGAAGTTGCCGGTGAGGTCTGCGACGAGGTCGGGGGCTTCGTCGAGCGCAAAATGACGGCAGCGCTTCTTCGTGACGGGCACGGTCGGACCAGAATGCGCGCCGGGTTTCCCACAGCGGGCCAAGGCCGCGTTCGTGGCAGACCGCGTTCTGCACGATGAGTGCGCTCAGCCGTTCGGGTCGGCGCAGCGCCAGGCGCATGCCAACGCGCCCGCCGTAGTCCTGCACCGCGAGCGAGTGGCGGGTGAGGCCGATTTCGTCAGTGAATTGCTCAATGATCTCGGCGAGGTGGTCGAACGTGTAGCTGAAGCTATTCGCAGGCGGTGCCGGGCTCGGGTTGGCAAGTTCCCAGCGGATTCCCAGCATGCTCCCAGGCGAGGCGATCCAGCCGGCACCACAATTGCCTGACAGCCATCGAACAGATGGATACATATACGAGGAGCGGCCCGTGACCGACGCAACGACCGCCCGGCAGATTCTTCTCACCCGACGGTCACCCGCGTACTGGCGAGCTACGTTCGATCACCCACCGCTGAATATCTTTGGGCCAGAGACTATTCCAGGGCTCAGTGAAGTCATCACGGCCCTGGAGGCCGATGAGCAAGTCAAAGTCGTCGTCTTTGACAGCGCTGTCGACGGATTCTTCCTGACGCACTACAGCTTTCTGGCGAAGCCCGCGGAGTCGACGAAATTTCCGCCCGGGCCGACCGGCTTGCAGGCGCTTCCCGACATGCTTGCGCGGCTGCGCCGTGCGAGTAGAGAGAAGGCGATTCTGTCGCAGTGGGAGGTGGGCGCGGGCTTGGTGCCGGGCGGAGGGCCAATGGCACGTCCGCGGCTGATCGGACGCGGACGTGCGTTGGAAGTTCTACTCGGCGCGGACGACATGGACGGCGATCTAGCTGAGCTATATGGATACGTGAATCGCTCGCTTCCTGACTCCGAACTCGACTCCTTCGTCGATTCGCATGCCACGAGGATCTCGTCGTTCGACAAACACGCGATCGGGGAGACGAAACGTCTCGTGAAATCAACAGCTTGCCGCCGACGCCGCGATCGCGCCCCGAATGGGACGCATTTGTCGCTGCGCTTGCGCGCCCGGAAGCGCAGGCGCGAATTCAGAAGCTGTTCGACCGCGGCTTTCACGATCCCGGAGATGTCGAGACGCGGCTCGGGTACCACGTCGGTCTGTTGGGCGGCGATGACTCGCGAAACAAGTGAGCCAACAGCCAACAAAGGGATAGAAAGTTAGGAGTTGCAGATGGATTTACATTGCGTTGATCGTCGACGAATGGCGGTGGCGGGTGGGGCGGTACTGATTGCGGTTGGTGCGTTGACCGCGGGCTGCGGTACCAGCGGCAAACAGGCGCCGTCGACGACCACTACGACGACAACAACGACCACCACCACCACCACCACGGCACCACCGCCCAGTGCACCGGCGCCCACCGAAAAGAGCATCAACCCGACCGCGGGCAACCTCTTTACGCCCCCAGTACTGGCGCCTCCGGCGCCAACTGAACCTCCAGGCGTTCACCGCAACAAGTAGCGGTGTGCCGAAATACTCACTCGCCAACAGATTGGATAGGAGCTGCAGATGGATTCCCGTTGCGTTGATCGTCGACGAATGGCGTTGGCCGGTGGGGCCGTACTGATTGCGGTTGGTGTGTTGACCGCGGGCTGCGGAACCAGTGGTAACCAGGCGCCGTCGTCGACCACGACGACGACAACGACCACCACCACTACGGCGCCGCCGCCGAGCAGTGCACCGGCGTCCCCGACCGAAAAGAGCATCAACCCGACTGGGGGAAACCTCTTCACACCGCCAGTGGTAGCGCCTCCCGCGCCGAATGTTCCTCCCGGCCAACATCCCGGGATCAACGGCGTCGGCTAAGCCGGCCGGTGGTACCTGAACAGCGCGAGCGCCAGAAGTAATGCGGTCACGAGGTTGTAGGCGCTCAGTGCGCCATATAGGACGCTGTCGCGCGGATCGAATCCGAGAACGCCCGGCGCGTGATGTGCGACGTTGAGCGCGCAGACGATTGTCAATGCCGCCCAACCGAATGCTGTGAGTGCGCTGAAGATGAGCGCTGTCCGTCGTCCCAGGCAGGCCAACAGAGCCAGCGTCCCCACGATCAGGAGAAGCCCCGCATGCGTCGGCGTCACCTTGAGACCGAGCATCGGCATACCGTCAGCGCCGAATCGCGTGAATCCCATCGACCAGGCCAGCGCGACGCCGCCGAGCACACCGATTGCCAGTCCCTCGACCAACAACAACCCGCGACCTGCGCGGGAACGTAAGCGTTCTCCTCCTCGCAGTGTGACTTCGCCCGCGGGGGGTCGCAGGGTCGAGTCGTCCGCCGGCGTGATAGGTATCGGCGTGGGCAGTTGCACGGCCATGGAGCGATCCCGCCGCTCGACCGATCCGGCGGCGCTGTGCCGACGAATCATGCCTGTCACCTCGCCCACGTCCTCCAGCGTGCCGTGAAGCAATGGATTATGGGCTCAACGTAAGCCAATTCGCAGCGGATGTGGTGCAAGTCCACAACTAAACATGCCGACGGCCATTTCGTTCGCTGAGAGGAAATCGGTATGGTCATGACCGATGCGCGCCGGATTGAAGCAAACGATGGCGGTCGGGATCCTGTCGGCGGTCTTGGCGAGCGGCTGCAGCTCACAATCGCATCCGGCGACGACGTCCATCACGGTGTTCGCGTCGTCGGCGATGATCAACAGCCTGACCGCGATCGGCAAGCAGTTCGAGGCCGAAAACCCCGGAACTTCAGTGGAGTTCATCTTCGCGAGCTCATCGGATCTCTCGGCGGAGTTGGCCGACGGCAATGACGCCGACGTGTTCGTTTCGGGTGACTACGACAACATGTCAGCCGTTGCAACCGCCGGCCTCACTGCTTCTACTCCTTCGCCGATTGCAGCGAACAGCCTGGTCATCGCCACGAACCCGGGCAACCACAGCAATCTCGCCTCACTCGCAGACCTGGCCCGACCGGATGTGCGTGCGGCGGTATGTGGGGGGCCGGGCGCGTGCGGGGCGGCCACCCAACAGCTGGAGGACCGCACAGGGGTCCGCCTTCATCCGCAAAACATCGATACGACGGGTACCGATGTCCTCAGGGACATCACGAGTAAAAGGGTCGATGCTGGTTTGGTGTTCAAGACCGACGCGCTGAACGTCGGGGACAACGTCTCGTGGTTTGATTTTCCCGAGGCCGCCGACGCGACGGTGACATCGTGGATTGCTCCGATGAAGGATTCAGATCAGGCCGGACTTGCGACGAAGTTCATACAGGACGTCACAGGCGCAACCGGCCGAAAGGTCTTCGCCGATGACGGCTTTGCCGAACCCAGCAAGAAGTTTGAGACTTACGTAACCCAAGCGCCTCGAGGCAGGCCACCAGCATAGTGACCCGCCTCGAATGATATTGGCTTACAGCGGAATCCACTGACCGAGGAACCAGAAGCCCCATCCGTTTCCGTTGCCTGCGGGCAAAGGGTTCACCTGCTGACCCATCCAATTGAACGGCTGGTGGTCAAATCGGCCCTGGTCGATGCCGCGACCGTGCCAGTCGACAGGGGTCGGGCCACGGTCGTCTCGATGGTCACCGCATGGTGGAGTGCCTGGACGGTCGCACCCCCAAGGATCTGCACTGGCCGTTCCAAGTCCGACACCTAACAATCCGGCAACTCCGATTCCGGCTGCGATAGCCGATGCAGACAACGCACGTTTGAAAGACATTTCCTCACTCCGTTTCTCGTCGATGCGGCAGTGCTTGCCACGCGGAGTGACGTTAAGGTGTGGACATTGTATGGCTCTGTGTTGGCAATGTGCGCGCGCTGTGCAAGCAGTAACAGATAGACAACCGTTTGCTATCAACGGGATTGAGAAATCCGCTAGACCGGTAAGGCCAGGCGGGTTGGCTCGTCGTGGCCGCGCAACGTCACGGTGTCACCGAAAGTCCAATGGCTGCACTCTTTTTCGCTGGAGTTTTGGACCGTTTCAGACGACGCGAGCAGGTGAGTGGGCGTGGACTTGGCCAGCTCACACAGCCGGGCGGCCTCATTGACCGGCTCACCGATGACTGTGTACTCGAAACGCTCCTTGGCGCCCACATTGCCAGCCACCGCCACTCCGGACGCCACGCCGATGCCCGCTTCGCACTCCGGCACCTCATCGCGGATCCGCCGGGCGATCGCGCGGCTGGCCGCAAGCGCCTCGTCTTCGGGGCGGTCGAGATGGTTTGGCGCGCCGAACACCGCCAGCGCGGCGTCACCCTCGAACTTGTTCACAAACCCATGGTGGCGGTCGACCTCCTCGACGATCACCGCGAAGAACCGGTTCAGCAGGTCGACCACTTCGGTCGCCGGCCGGGTGGTGACCAGCTGCGTGGAGCCGATGATGTCGACGAAGATCACGGCGACTTGGCGTTCCTCGCCACCCAGCTTGGGGCGCTGTTGTTCCGCGGCCGCGGCCACCTCACGACCGACATGACGGCCGAACAGATCCCGCACGCGTTCGCGCTCCTTGAGTCCTTCCACCATCGAGTTGAAGCCGCGCTGCAGCTCGCCGAGCTCGGTGCCGTCGAACACCACCACATTGCAGTCGAGGTCACCCCGCTCGACGTGGTTGAGCGCGGCGCGCACCACCCGCACCGGCGTTGCAGTCAGCCATGACACGATCCACATCAGGATGAAGCCGACGAGTAGCGCGACGATCGCCAAAATCCATACGGCAACGGCGAATTGCGTCTCGGTCAGATTCTGCAGTGAGATCGCGAACACAGCGAGCAGCGCGATTCCGACGACGGGCAGCGATCCCAGAAGCCACACGATCATCAGTCGGCCCATGATTCCGGCGGTGAGCCGACGCGGCGGCGGGCCTGCTTCGAGCGCCTGTGCCGCCACCGGGCGCAGCGCGAATTCGGTCAGCAGGTAGCAAGCGGTCGCGATGACGACACCGGCGAAGCTGATGGTGAACAAGAATCGCGGAATGAATGTCGTGTTCTGCAATCCGTACAGCGTCGTGAAAAGCGCCGTCCCGACACCCCACAGGATCAGATGCGCCTTCGCCACCCGCCAGGGTGCCAGAAACGTGTTGAGCTGATCCTCCCGTGTCGGCGTGCGTTCCTCAATCGACCATCGCAGCGCGTCGACCGTCCGGCGGGTGATCCAGAACGTGCCGATCAGCAGGGCCAGACAGATGTACGCCGGGCACACGACCCATGTGAGCCATACTGGCGCGTCGCTGAAGACGCTAGGCACCGGAAACGCCACGATCACCAACAGCAGCGCCACCCCAACGCCGAGCAGATTGGCGCTCAAGATGAAAACCGTCAGGATCACCTGAATGCGGACCCGTCGTCGTAGCTGGCTTTCCGACGCCTTGCCCAGCAGCCAGGACCCGTACTCCGGAGTATCGGGCAGCCGACCGCTCTGCCGGGTGACCCTCTCCAGAACCCGGCCCAGCCGATGCGCGATGCTCTTCCTGGCGTTCATCCTGGCCTCAGCCTAATTTGCCGGCCCTGGACCTAAGGTAGGTCGGGTGCGTCTCGTGATCGCCCAGTGCACCGTTGACTATGTCGGGCGGCTCACCGCCCATCTACCCTCGGCGCGCCGGCTGCTGCTGTTCAAAGCCGACGGATCGGTCAGCGTGCACGCCGACGACCGCGCCTACAAACCGCTGAACTGGATGAGTCCGCCGTGCCGGCTCTCCGAGGAGTTCGGCGGACCGGTGCCGGTCTGGGTCGTCGAGAACAAAGCAGGCGAGCAGCTGCGCATCATGGTGGAGGACATCGAGCACGATTCCAGCCACGAGCTCGGCGTCGACCCAGGTCTGGTCAAAGACGGCGTCGAGGCGCACCTGCAGGCGTTGTTGGCCGAGCACGTCGAGCTGCTCGGCACCGGCTACTCGCTGGTGCGGAGGGAGTACATGACCGCCATCGGACCGGTCGACTTGTTGTGCCGGGACGAGCAGGGTCGTTCGGTGGCCGTCGAGATCAAGCGACGCGGCGAGATCGACGGCGTCGAACAGTTGACCCGCTACCTCGAGCTGCTCAACCGTGACACTGTGCTGGCGCCTGTCAGCGGGGTCTTCGCCGCCCAGCAGATCAAGCCGCAGGCGCGAACTCTCGCTACCGATCGCGGGATCCGTTGTGTGACTTTGGACTACGACGCGATGCGCGGCATGGACAGCGACGAATTCCGGCTGTTCTGACAGACTGGTGGCATGCCCCGGCACCGGAACCCGCCTCGCCCGCAACGCTCGTTACCGCCGTCGCCTGCGGCTCGCCGGATCGAGACCGGACTCGACGGCTGCGAATACGAAGTGAGGCCGATCCCAGCTTCACGCGCGACGAAGATCTATCGCTGCCCAGGATGCGATCACGAAATCGTCGTTGGCACAGCGCATTTAGTCGTATGGCCCGCAGATACGGGTGATAGCGCAGTCGATGATCGGCGCCATTGGCACACGCCGTGCTGGACGCACCGGGCGACACGCAGCCCGACGCGCAGATGGTCTTAGTTGTCGCCTGCCGGCTCGACGAGCTCGATCAGCACGCCGCCGCCATCCTTGGGATGGATGAAGTTGATCCGGGAATTCGAGGTGCCGCGCCGGGGGGCGTCGTAGATCAGCCGGATGCCCTGCTCGCGCAGCCGCTCGCTCAATGTGTCGAGGTCACTGACCCGGTAAGCAAACTGCTGCAGACCGGGACCGCGCCTGTCGAGGAACTTCGCGATCGTCGAGGTCTCGTCCAGCGGGGCCATCAGCTGAACCTGAGCGCTGCCGACGGGCGCGCCACGCACGGACAGCATCGCCTCGCGGATGCCCTGGTCTTCGTTGACCTCCTCGTGCAGCACGATCATGCCGAGGTGGTCGTGGTACCACTTGATCGCGATGTCCAGGTCAGGGACGGCAATTCCGATGTGGTCGATTGCTGTCACGAGCGCGGTGGCAAGGAGCGGACGGGCATCGACTTGCTCGGCGGTCATAACGCAAAGGTAACCTAACGAGAAAGATCGCGCGTCGCCGGTCGGCGACTTGAGCGGTTCAGAACAGCTTTGGAGGCATTGAATGACGACGTCGGTGATTGTTGCTGGAGCCCGCACGCCGGTTGGCAAATTGATGGGTTCGCTGAAGGACTTTTCCGGCAGCGATCTCGGCGCGATCGCCATCTCCGGTGCGCTGGAGAACGCCAAGGTTCCGGCTTCGCTCGTCGAGTACGTCATCATGGGCCAGATACTGACGGCTGGCGCAGGTCAGCTGCCCGCCCGCCAGGCCGCGGTGGCAGCCGGCATCGGCTGGGACGTGCCGGCGATCACCATCAACAAGATGTGCCTGTCCGGGCTCAACGCAATCGCACTCGCCGATCAGCTGATCCGGGTCGGTGAGTTCGACGTTGTCGTCGCCGGTGGTCAGGAGTCGATGACCAAGGCGCCGCACCTTCTGATGGACAGCCGCGCGGGCTACAAGTACGGCGATGTCACTGTGCTTGACCACATGGCCTACGACGGGCTGCACGACGTGTTCACCGACCAGGGGATGGGCGCGTTGACCGAGCAGCGCAACGACGACGATCAATTCACCCGCGCTGAGCAGGACGAGTTCGCTGCGCGGTCGCACCAAAAGGCCGCCGCGGCATGGAAAGACGGCGTCTTCGCCGACGAGGTGGTGCCGGTGAAGATCCCGCAGCGCAATGGCGACCCGCTGGAGTTCACCAAGGACGAGGGCATTCGCGCCGACACGACGGCCGAGTCGTTAGCTGGACTGAAGCCCGCTTTCCGCAAAAACGGCACCATCACCGCCGGCTCGGCGTCGCCGATCTCGGACGGTGCGGCCGCTGTGGTGGTGATGAGCAAGGACAAGGCGACGGAGCTGGGGCTGACCTGGCTGGTCGAGATCGGCGCGCACAGCACCGTCGCAGGCCCGGACTCCACCCTGCAGTCCCAGCCGGCCAATGCCATCAAGAAGGCCATTGACCGGGAGGGCATCACGGTCGAGCAGCTCGACGTCGTCGAGATCAACGAGGCGTTCGCGGCGGTCGCGCTGGCCTCGATGAAGGAACTCGGTGTCGATCCGCAGAAGGTCAACGTCGACGGCGGTGCCATCGCCATCGGGCATCCGATCGGCATGTCAGGTGCACGCATCACCCTGCATGCCGCCCTTGAGCTGGCAAGGCGTGGATCCGGCTACGCAGTGGCGGCCCTGTGCGGGGGTGGCGGCCAGGGCGACGCGCTGATCCTGCGCCGCTGACGCTTACGACGCTCTGTAGTAGCTGGGCCGTTTTCGGGCACAATGGCGCCCAAGACACCCGCATTTGACCTTCGGTCCGCAGCTGGCTGGTTCCGGTTGATCGCCCTGGCGGAAGCCGTCAGCTGGGTGGGTCTGCTGATGGGCATGTACTTCAAGTACCTGGGCACACCGCGAACCGAGATCGGGGTCAAGGTGTTCGGAATGGCCCACGGGCTGATCTTCATCGCCTTCGTGGTGGCCGGTCTGCTCACCGGAATCGCGTTCAAATGGGCGGCCGGCACATGGTTGCTGGCGTTGCTGGCGAGCATCGTGCCACTTTGCAGTGTGATTTTCCTCATATGGGCCGAGAGAACGGGCCGAATGGGGCCCGCCGAGGCCATCTCGGCCGTCCTGCAACCGGGGCGGCGCGCACCCGAAACGACATGACAGACTTGGGGGCGTGAGTCGTCCCCGACCTCCCATCGCGGCCTCCATGGCCGGTGCGGTTGACCTGTCTGCCCTCAAACAACAAACGGCACCCGCCGGCGAAGGCGACGGCGGCGCGGCCCAGCCGAATGGGTTGGAGATCACCGAAGCCAACCTCGAAGCCGAGGTGCTGGTCCGGTCCAGCCAGATTCCGGTCGTCGTGCTGCTGTGGTCGCCCCGCAGTGAAGCCAGCACACAACTCGGCGACGCCCTCGCCCAACTCGCGGTCGCGGACGCCGGCAAGTGGTCGCTGGCCACAGTGAACGTCGACGCCGTGCCGCGTGTGGCGCAGATGTTCGGCGTGCAGGCCGTCCCGACGGTGGTGGCGCTGGCCGCGGGTCAGCCGTTGGCGAGCTTCCAGGGCTCACAGCCGCCGGACCAACTGCGCCGGTGGGTCGACTCGCTGCTCAACGCGACTGCGGGCAAACTCAGCGGCGCCGGTGACGGCGAGGAGCCCGAGCAGGTCGACCCCGAGCTCTCCCAGGCCCGCGAACATCTCGACAGCGGGGACTTCGATGCCGCGCTGAAGGCGTACCAAGCCCTGCTCGACGCGAACCCGAATCACGCAGAAGCCAAGGGCGCTGTGCGTCAGATCGGATTCCTTCAGCGCGCGACCTCGCGGGCCCCCGGCGCGATCGTCGCCGCCGACGCCGCACCCGATGACATCGAAGTGGCCTTCGCCGCGGCCGATGTCGAGATCCTGCAGCAGGACGTCGCGGCCGCTTTCGACCGGCTGATTGCGTTGGTCAAGCGGACCGCAGGCGACGATCGCACCAAGGTCCGCACCCGGCTGATCGAGCTCTTCGACCTGTTCGACCCCGCCGACCCCGAGGTGATCGCGGGCCGGCGCAAACTCGCCAACGCGCTGTACTGATCGCCGAGATCGACGAAATGGCGCAATCTACCCGCATTAATGCGCCCGTTTGTCCATTTGGGCGCAGTTAGGCGGGTTCGAACCACAGCGCGGCCAGCGGCGGCAGCACCATCACCGCCGACGCGGGGCGCCCGTGCCACGGGTCGTCGGTGGCTTCGACCGCGCCGTAGTTGCCGATGCCCGTGCCGTTGTAGATATCGGCGTCGGTGTTGAGCACCTCTCGCCAGCTGCCCGCATGCGGCAGGCCCAGCCGGTAGCGGGTGTGCTCAGCGCCGGAGAAGTTG
>DASQCE010000366.1:0-3101 GCA_035634855.1 Mycobacterium sp. | reverse complement strand
CCGACGTTCATCCAGAACCGCGAGGTCTCGGTCCTGAATCTGTTCACCGGTTTCGTCGGCGTCGTCGCGGCTGTGACGCAGATGGTCCAAGGCAACAGCCAGGGGGATCTGGGCCAGGTCCGCGGCGGGGGATTCATCCTGCTGTTCGCCTTTACCTATCTGTGGGTAGCGGCCAACAACTTCCTCAACGCGGGCGGCCGCGCGTTCGGGTGGTACTGCCTGTTCGTGGCGATCACCGCGATCCCGGCCGGAATCTGGACGTTCGCGACCGCGCAAGGCAACGCCGCGTCGATATACCTCGGCGTCTGCTGGTTTGCCTGGGCCGTGCTGTGGTTCCTGTTCTTCTTGCTGCTTGCGCTCGACCGGCCGGTCGGCAGGCTTGCCGGAGCGGTGGCGATCCTCGAGGGCATCGCGACCGCGTGGGTGTTCGGGCTCCTGCTGCTCGAGAACCAGCTCGCCTTCTAGACGCGATTCCAGTTTCGCCGTCCGACGGATCAGCGGCCAAACTGGGATCCACATGGCTATGGTGCCGCGCATGACCGAACGGTCGAACCGGCGGATAGGATCTCGCGCGGCTGACGCTCAGTAGATGTAGTACATGGAGTCGGACAGCCCATTCCTCCCACCGCTCGCATTCGGCGCTACGTCGATGATCTGGTCACGCGATGGCCCGACATCACCACTGAGGCTGGCGACGATTCGCCCTGGGCGGACGGGCCACTCGTTGGCAACGCCTCCGGCCCGATGATCTACTTCGCGATGATTACAAGTAGCGGTCCAGAAGTTGTCGATGAACAGCGGCTGTGGGTGGATTGGTGTGTTTCGATCCGCAGACCGGAACACTTCGCTAAGCAGAACCTCGTGGTCGCGACGGTCACGTCCCACACTGCGCCGCTCACGCCGGCGATGAACACCCA
The DNA here is from genome assembly GCA_035634855.1 of Mycobacterium sp. Classification (GTDB taxonomy): domain Bacteria; phylum Actinomycetota; class Actinomycetes; order Mycobacteriales; family Mycobacteriaceae; genus Mycobacterium. The sequence continues at coordinate 2,184 of DASQCE010000366.1, read as the reverse complement.
CCACTGCGGCCACTCCACCGGTCCTCGATCGGCTCAACGAGTCCGGTCTGCGTGGCGTCACTCACCGCAGCATCATCCTCTTCGAAATGGGCTGCGCCCGCGTGGCCGCCGAACCCGGCCGTTCTGCAACGAGATCATTGCCGTAGCCACAGGCTCACCTACCGTGGATGTCGTTTTCCGGTACGTCCGAACGGGGCATGCTGGCCCAGCTGATGACGGCGGCCAGTGCGCCGAGACCGCCGAGAACCAGGAACATCTGGGCGTAACCGCCGAGCAGGCTGGCTAGCGCAGCGCCGATCCACGGGCCCATCGCGGTGGCCAGGGTGACCGGTGCAGACAGGACCCCACTGAGATGGCCGTAATGCGTTGGTCCCCAACGGTCGGTGACAGCAGTGGCCTGTAGCAGCGTCATGATGCCCCGCACGAAACCGGCGAGGACCGCCACAATGACCAGCGCCGCCAGCGAGGTGAAAACTCCGAGCAGTGCAGTGGTCACGGCGACTCCGGTGATGATCACCACGGTGCGGGTTCGGACGCCGACACGAGCGACCAGGGCGCGGTATCCCAGCCGGCCCAGTACCTGGCCGGCGCCGCCCAGACCCAGCGCGACTGCTGCGGCCTGGGCGCTGATGCCACGCTCGGCCATCAACGGCACGAGGTTGACGATGATCGCGTAGGAGGCGCATGCGGCCAGCGCGATCGCGACCGTGAGCGCAATGAAAGGGCGGCTACGTGTTGTGCGGGTGGGGGGCTCCGCGAGGTGACGTCCCGGCGCAGGGGGCCATGGTTGGCGAAGGCCGATGAGGTGGGCCGGGATGGTGATCACGGCCAGTAGAGCTGCGAGCACGAGATAGGTTGTCCGCCAGTCCAGATGGTCCGCTATCGCCGCGGTGAGCGGTGCGAATACGGTGCTAGACAGGCCCGCGACCAAAGTGAGGATGGTCAGCGCACCGACGTGGCGGGGGCCGTACCAGCGGGTCAACGCGGCGAACGCGGGCGGATACAACACGGCGCCCATCGCCACCCCCGCCGCGATCCAGGCCGCCCCGAACCACAGCAGATTCGGGGACAACGCCACGCCCACAATGGCGACGGGTCCGAGCACACCGCCGGCGCTCATCACCCCGTGAGGACCGTGGTTGTCCAGCCAGCGACCCACCACGATGCCGACCAACGCGGAGGTGACCAGCGCTACCGAGAAAGCGGCGGTGACCGCCGGCTGCGACCATCCGGTGCGTTCGGTGATCCGCACCGACAGCACGGTGAAGGCGTAGTACAGCACGCCCCAACTAGTGATCTGGGTCAGGCACAACGTCGCCAGGACGCAGCGCAACCCGGCTTCAGTCGGTGAGGTCGGCTGGCCCGCCGCGGCATTGCTCATGCCGTCGTTGGATTGCCCGTCAGCGACAGTGCCAGACGGTGAGGAGTCATCATTCCTCTCGAGCGTCGAAGCCGCTGCGTCGGTCTGCGCCAGACTGCAGACTGACCACAGACATTAGGCGAACGGCGAAGAACACGCATTCCCCGAAGGGGATTCAACACGTTTTGATATCTCGCATTGCCAGGAGTCTCGCGTGCGCGTGGTGCTGTGGCCTCGCTTTTGGTGGGTGGTTTCGCCGCCGTCGGGGACCTCGTCTATTGGGGCGGATCACCTCTGGTCTAAGCGGTCGTGCGGCGAGCCCTCTACGCCGAGCTCGCCTCAATGCGCCGTGATCGCTCACCATTTGTACTGGTCCTGACGAGCTCGACCGGCCACAGTACTAATCACCCGGTTCATCGCCGAGCATCAGGGCAACGCGAGGGTCCTGTCGGACACTTGGGGAGGTACTTGTGGCACGGACCGGTTGTCGCACAGCGTATTTCGCGTGCTGATATCTGAGATTGCGTCATGTTCACTCCCCTGACCACGATTGCAGCGCTGCAGACGAGCGCCGTCGTCTCCGTCGATGGCGATACGCGGATTATTCTTGGGCAAGAACCGATTCCGCTGCCGTAACTGTTCGCCCTCACATGATGCACCGACACCTCGCCACTCGACGTAACCTCCGGACCGCGGGCGGAGTGGCGTCGACCGGCCACGAAACCGGCCTGATCGCACCGCCGTATGCGAGTTGAGGTCATCGGCCGCTTCGGCAGGCACGCCAGCCGACGGTTCCATGACCTGCGGTGATGAGCGTCATCTCA
>DASQCE010000365.1:0-6032 GCA_035634855.1 Mycobacterium sp. | reverse complement strand
ATGCAGCTGATGAACGGCGACCAGGACAGCGGCGCACCGCCGCAGACCACGATGGCGGTGCCGCCGCCGTCGGTGAGCACGGAAACCGAGACGGTCTCGCCGTCGACATCCCCGTCGCCGTCATCGACCACCGCCCCGACCACGACGGCACCGTCGACGAGCGGGACGCCGCTGCCCGGCGTGTCGGGGACCGATGCGCAGGGCTTCGTCGGTCATGCAGCCCGATGCGACGCGGGAAGCACGCCGGCCGCGGCGATCAGAACAGCGAAGTCATTGGCGGTGATCTGTGAGACGGCTCCGGGCAGTTACTACTACCACGGCGAACGGCTCAGCGATGGCGCCAATGTCCAGTTGGCGAATGCGGTACCCGCCGGCGGCGGATTCGATGTCACCAACCCCTCCGACGGCGCTCGCTACGAGGTGCGGCCCGATCATCTGACGATCTACAGCAACGGTCACGTGGATTCCGCAGAGCCGGCGCTGGAGTACGCCTCAGATTGATGGGTGACGTTCTGCAGTGCCTCACCCCGCTGCAGCCGGCCGCTGACCGCCCGGTGTCGTCGACGCGGCCGGTGAACGTGTCGCGGGTGACGCCCGACGAGTGTCGCGTCATCAACAGATTCGGCAACTCCGCGAACGGCAGGTCGCTCGGTGCGCTTGCTCAACGCCGATCATGCCCTCCTCCAGCTGACCCGCTAGAATCGAAGGCGCGGAACAGGTTCCACGCGTGGATGTCCTGCCCCGAGCAGGATGAATCAACCGCAACTTCTCGGCGGCGGACCGGTATGTGCGGGCGGGCCGATGGCCGGTCGAGGGCATGTATCCGTTGACCTGTCAGGTGAGCAACAAGCGGGGGGCGGGGGATATCATCGGGCTGGGGCGGGTAGCGCGATCGCGGTGCGGCTGAGTGCTTTTGGGCTCGATCGCGTACCACAACCGTAAGCCGGTCGAGGGATGTGCGTAAAGGTAGGTGGACTCGCCGGTGGAATTGGCGCGCGGGGTGCTGCTCCCGCACGTCGCAAGCGGGACGGTCGAAACACGCGCGGCGATGCAGGAACTCACATTGCGCAACCTCGACAGCTTTCTTGAGTCGGGTGAGGTCGTCACACCGGTGCCGGTGGCGACGTCAGGTTAGTGTGCGTTGTTGTCCACCTCCCAGTGACAAAGTCGCTGTGAGGGATTCGGTGGCGTCGCCCGCAGAGCGTCAACAAACACAAATGATGACGGCGCCGGAAGGGCACCCACAACTGAGCGGAGCCGACGGCCTCGCCGCCACCAAACCGGGGCGCCGCTAGTACCTGCTGCAGGTGCTGGCGACCTGATAGATCACCGGAAGGTATGGCTGAAGCCCCGGGATGCCCTGGACTTGTTGGACCATCTGCGCCCGCTGATCCGGCGGCGCGGCGACGAGCCCTTGCAGCCACCCAGACGCTATCGGGTTTGCGTTGAGCTCGTTGGCAACGTCAGGGTTCTGGTCGTTCAGCGCCGCCATCACTTGCGGATAGGTGCACGTCGAATTGACGACCGCACTCACATCGGGTTGTGCCGAGGCGATCCCGGCTCCGGCACTCAGCGACACCGCCAGACCGGCAGATGCGACAACCAGTTTCGTCCTCCACAGCATGGCTTCACGCTAGCACGTCCTCGACCAGATCGTCCGTTGTCCACTCCCGTTGTGGCAGAACATCTCTCAGCAGCCGTAGCAGTGCGGGATTCGAACTGTCACCCCGCCATACCGCATCGAGCACCACTGGGCGCCCCCGAAATGCGCCGATGGACCGGAACACCACCCCGTCGGGATGCAGCGTCGCCGCCGACGCAGGCACCAGCGCGATGGTGATGCCCGAGCGAACGAGCACCAGCATCGTGTGCGCCTGCATCACGTACTGCACGTAGCGCGGCGTCGCCCCGGCGATGGTGAACGTGCTGATCAGCAGCTCGTTGAATTACCTAGCCTGCACCGGCGAGAAAATGATCACGCCCTGGCCGTGGAGTCATTTCAACGTCAGCTGCCGCCCCAACGTGGCCATCGAATGCGCTTCCGGCAACGCCGCGATCAGTTGCTCGTGCGGCAACGGCCGCGACACCAGGCCAGGCCGCTTCACCGGCGGACGCGCCATGCCCAGATCGAGCTCACCGGCCATCAGCTCCTCGAGCTGTACCGCCGTCACCATCTCACGCAGGTCCAGCTTCACGTCGGGAAGCGCGCGTCGGGCAGGAACGCCACCCCCGCCGGACTGGCGCCGGCGCGTGTCGTGCGTCACTCCTACGCCTTTCGGTAGAGTTTGTTCCTGACCCGGAAAAACTCTTAGCCTGGTGTCAGGGGCCTCATCGATAGTCAGCTAGCAAGAAGGACTCCGGCAGACATGGCACCGCTGAGAACCGGCGACGGTTTCGCCAACGTTGTCGTCACCGCTGTCGCATCGACCACTTCTGTAGCGCCGGACGCCGAAAAGACGTGGCAGTTGTTGCTGGAAGGCCGAAGTGGTATCCGCGAATTGGATATGCCGTTCGTTTCGGAGTTCAAATCGCCGGTGCGCATCGGCGGGCCGCTGCATGAGAGTTTCGACGAACATCTGAGCCGCGTGGAGCTGCGTCGGCTGTCGTTCATGCAGAAGATGTCTCTGGTGCTGGGGCGGCGACTCTGGGAAAAAGCCGGCGCACCCGACGTTGACACCAGGCGGCTCATGATCTCGGTCGGGCTTGCGTTGGGCAGTACCGAGGAAATTCCTCTGCAGTACGACGCCTGGCGGGAGAAGGGCCTGCGCGCGGTGTCCCCGCTTTCAGTCCAGATGCACATGCCCAATTCGTCCGCCGCAGCCATCGGCCTGGATCGTCAGGCAAAGGCGGGGATCACCTCGCCGATCATGGCCGACGCGTCCGGCGCCGCGGCCATCGCGGAAGCGTGGCGGCAGATCGTGCTCGGCGAGGCCGATATCGCGATCTGTGGCGGTGTCGAGACGCACATCGAGGCGGTGCCCGTCGCGGCGTTCTGGCGGTTGGGGCTGCTGTCGACGGACAACGACGATCCGCCAGGCGCCTGTCGACCGTTCGACAAGGATCGTGACGGCATGGTGCTCAGTGAAGCCGGCGCGCTGATGCTCATCGAGACCGAGGAACACGCCAAGGCGCGGGGCGCTCCGATCTTGGCGCGGGTAATGGGGGCAGCCATGACGTCGGACGCATACGACGCCGTCGAGCCGGACCCCAGCGGTCAGGCCGCAGGCGACGCGATCATCCGAGCAATCAACTTGGCGGGCCTGGCACCAAGCGACATCGACCACATCAACGCCCACGCCACCGGAACCATCGTCGGTGACCTGGCCGAGGCTCGCGCCATCGGCCACGCGCTCGGCGGCCACAGGCCAGCGGTATATGCACCCAAAGCGGCGCTGGGGCATCCGTTGGGCGCGGCCGGAGCGGTGGAGGCCGTGCTGACGGTGCAAGCCCTGCGAGACGGCGTCGTGCCGCCCACTCTCAACCTCAAGGACCCCGATCCCGCAATCGATTTAGACGTCGTAGCCGGCGGTCCCCGCCGCGCCGACTATCGCTATGCCGTCACCAATTCCTTCGGCCTGGGCGGCAACAACGTCGCACTGGTCTTCGGCGCCTACTGAGGGCCACTATCCTTCGTGAGGGTGAACTGTCCTAGCTCGCTGATGCCGCGACGGAAGAAGTCGGCACATCCGGTGAGGTAGCGCATGTAGCGCTGATAGACCTGGTCGGACGTCGCGGCGGTCGCTTCGTCGCGAGCGGCCTCCAGATTTTTTGCCCACGTATCAAGCGTCCGGACGTAGTGCTCGTTCAGGTATTGCGTCTGTTCCAGCGAAAGCCCTGCAGCCCCCGAGTATTCGGCGATGTCCTCGTCGCAGGGGATTGCGCCGCCAGGGAAGATCTCCTTGGCAATGAATCGCATGAACTTCAGGTCGGTCATGGTTATCGGGATGCCCATGTCGGGCCACCGCTTGAGGGGATGGCCCAGGATCGTCTGCAACACCATCCGGCCACCCGTCGGCAAACTGCGGTAGCACGTCTCGAAGAACGCTGCGTAACGGTCCTTCGGAAAGGCCTCGAACGCCTCGATGCTGATGATGCGATCGACCGGCTCGTCGAACTCCTCCCAGCCGCGCAGGAACACCCGGAGTGAACGATCGGTGTCGAGCTCCTCGAGAAGGTGCTGGCAGTAGACGGACTGATTCTTGCTCAGCGTCAGGCCGATCACGTTGACGTCGTGTTTTTCCACTGCACGCTTCATCACGGAGCCCCAGCCGCAGCCGACGTCGAGAAGCGTCATGCCGGGCTGCAATTCCAGCTTCTCGAGAGCCAGGTCGATCTTGGCCATCTGCGCTTCTTCGAGGGACATGTCGTCGCGCTCGAAGAACGCACAGCTGTATGTCCGCGACGGGTCCTGAAACGTCCCGAAAAAATCATCGGACAGGTCGTAGTGAGCCTGAATCTCCTCGAAGTGCGGCCGCATCCTTGTTGCGCCCGCTTTGCTCTCAACCACCTGTTATCGACCTCCTCCGGACAGATCGCATTGCGATCCTGACGGACCTGACCCCCTCTAATTGTTACATCACAGTTCGTTTTTTGGCCGAATCAGCTCTTCGCGCAAGTGAACTGGCAAACATCGGTGTAGCCGTTGCGGAACAGGTCGGCGCAGCCCGTCAGGTACTTCATGAAGCGCTCGTAGATCGCTTCGGAGGTGACCGCGATGGCCTCGTCCTTCTTGGACTCCAGATTTGCCGCCCAGGTGTCCAGTGTGCGGGCGTAGTGCGGTCGCAATCGTTGTTTCCGGGTCACGGTGAACCCGGCCTTGGCTGCATGCTCTTCGACCTGCGCGGCCAGCGGCAAACGGCCACCCGGGTAGATCTCGTCAAGGATGAACTTGATGAAACGCACCGTCGACATTTTCAGCGGCAACTTGCGTTCGCGGACCTCTTCGTCGCTCGGGATGATGATCGTGTGCAGCAACATCACGCCGTCATCGGGCATCAAATTGAACGTCTTCTTGAAATAGTCGTCGTATTTGCCGAAACCGAAGTGTTCGAACGCGCCGATCGACACCACCCGGTCGACAGGCTCGTCGAACTCCTCCCACGGCTGCAGCCGCACTTCCATGTGTCTCTTGCTGTCTGAATTCGCGAACCAAAAACCCTCGATGTGCTGCTTCTGGTTCGCGGAGAGGGTCAGGCCGATGACGTTGACGTCGTATTTCTCGACGGCCCGCATGATCGTGGCGCCCCACCCGCAGCCGATGTCGAGCAGTGTCATGCCCGGTTGCAGGCCCAACTTGCCCAGGGAGAGGTCGATCTTGGCCATCTGCGCTTGCTCGAGCGTCATGTCGTCGCGCTCGAAGTACGCGCAGCTGTAGACCTGGTTCGGGTCCTGCCACAGCCTGAAGAAGTCGTTGGAGATGTCGTAGTGGAACTGGACTTCCTCCGTGTCCGATCCGACGATCTTCGCCGCCGACTTGGACAGCCACTTGGACTGAGCTTCTGGGGCTGTTCTGATCTGCGATTCGCTTGATGTATCTGCCACTGTCTATCCCTATTGACACTCGAAGACGGAGGGCGGGTTCAGCGTCAGCTGCTTTAACACCGGTGCCGAGATTACCCTTGTCGATTCTGCGCCAGAATCGGTTCAGTCCTGCACGGCCTTGGCCAGCGCGACAAGCTTGGTCAACTGGTCGGGCTCGCGGGTGGCCTGCCGGACCACCCTGACGATAACCCATGCTCGAGCCCGTTCCTCGTCGAAGCCGGCCGCGTCGACGAGCGTGTCGAAGCGCCGGCGTACGCCGGCGCGGATGTTACCGGTGAGCTCGTCCCAGCGGCTCCACAACATCGGCGCAACCTCGTAGTGCGGATCGCCGTTCACGGGCCGGGGACCGATCGCGAGCCACCGCTCACGGTCGGCCGCGAGCACGTTCCCGTAGTGAAGGTTGCCGTGGACGACGCTGCCGGCCGGCTCATCAGCCAGCTCGCGGCCCAGCACGATCGCCTGCTCGACGAGTCGGTGCGGGATCGGGGCGC
>DASQCE010000364.1:0-4289 GCA_035634855.1 Mycobacterium sp. | reverse complement strand
CCACGCCTCCTCGGTGTTGAGCGCATGGGCCACCGCGGGTTGGAACGGCGCGCCGCCGACGTAGGACAGGTATTGTTTGGCCGCGCGCACGCCCGAGATGAGTTCTGCTGCGCCGCACGCCCATCCGATCTTCCAGCCGGTACAGTTGAACATCTTGGCCGCGCTGGAGATCGTCACCGTGCGCCCGGCCATCCCGGGATAGTTGGCCAGCGGAATGTGGCGGTGCCCGTCGAACACCAGATGCTCGTAGACCTCGTCGGCGATCACCAGCAGGTCGGCATCCACCGCGAGCCGGGCCAGCGCTTTCAAATCCTCATCAGAGGCCACCATGCCGGTCGGGTTGTGCGGCGAATTGACGATCAACGCCTTGGTCTTGGCCGTGACCGCTTTCCGGAGCCCCTCGACGTCGATCCTGAAGCCGCGGCCGTCTTGCACCAGCGGCACGGCGCGCCGCTGGCAGCCCGCCATCGCGACGACGGGGGAGTAGGAGTCGTAGAACGGCTCGATCAACAACACCTCCGAGCCGGGTTCGACGAGCCCGAGGATCGCCGAGGCGATGGCCTCGGTGGCGCCGACGGTGACCAGCACCTCGGTGTCGGGGTCGTATTCGGTGCCGAAGTGGCGCTTGCGCTGCGCGGCGATCGCCTCGCGCAGCGGCGCGATACCGAGGCCGGGCGGGTACTGGTTGACGCCCTCGGCGATGGCGTTCTCGGCGACCTTGAGCATCGCGGGCGGCCCGTCCTCGTCGGGGAAACCCTGGCCCAGGTTCACCGCGCCGATGCGCGCGGCCAGCGCCGACATCTCGGCGAAGATGGTGACCGCATAGGGCTCAAGTCGCCGCACCGTCATGGCTGCCGAGCCTAGGCGACAGGTGTCGCGCCGAGATCGACGTTCTGGATGTCGCGTCTCGCGCTTTTGCGCCCGTGCGTTCGTTTGGGCGGTACTTAGGCCGCCCAACCAACAGGTTGGCCGAGGCTGTTAGGCTGAAATAGCAGAGGACTACCGTCCACGTGGACAGGACTCCCGACAACCCCACCTGAACAGGAAAAATCTTCATGTCTGAAGAAGCCTTCATCTACGAGGCCATCCGCACGCCTCGCGGCAAGCAGCGCAACGGCTCGCTGAACGAGGTCAAGCCGCTGAACCTGGTCGTCGGCCTGGTCGACGAGCTCCGTCGCCGGTTCCCCGACCTGGACGAGACGCTGATCAGCGACATGATCCTAGGTGTCGTGTCGCCGGTCGGTGACCAGGGCGGCGACATCGCCCGCACCGCGGTGCTGGCCGCAGGCCTGCCCGAGACCACCGGCGGCGTGCAGCTCAACCGGTTCTGCGCCTCGGGCCTGGAGGCCGTCAACACCGCCGCGCAAAAGGTTCGCTCCGGCTGGGACGACCTGGTGCTGGCCGGCGGCGTCGAATCGATGAGCCGCGTCCCGATGGGCTCCGACGGCGGCGCGTGGGCGACCGACCCCGAGACCAACTACCAGATCGGCTTCGTGCCGCAGGGTATCGGCGCCGACCTGATCGCCACCATCGAGGGCTTCTCGCGTGAGGACGTCGACCGCTACGCGCTGCGCAGCCAGGAGAAGGCCGCCGAGGCGTGGTCGGGCGGTTACTTCGCCAAGTCGGTCGTGCCGGTGCGCGACCAGAACGGCTTGGTCATCCTCGACCACGACGAGCACATGCGTCCCGACACCACGCTCGAGGGGCTGGGCAAGCTGAAGACCGCGTTCGACGGCATCGGCGAGATGGGCGGCTTCGACGACGTAGCGCTGCAGAAGTACCACTGGGTCGAGAAGATCGACCACGTCCACACCGGCGGCAACAGCTCCGGCATCGTCGACGGCGCCGCGCTGGTGCTCGTCGGCAGCGAGAAAGCGGGCACATCGCAGGGCCTGACGCCGCGGGCACGCATCGTGGCCACTGCGACCAGTGGCGCGGACCCGGTCATCATGCTCACCGGCCCGACCCCGGCAACCCGCAAGGTGCTCGACCGCGCGGGCCTGACGATCGACGACATCGACCTGTTCGAGCTGAACGAGGCCTTCGCATCGGTCGTGCTGAAGTTCCAGAAGGACCTCAACATCCCCGACGAGAAACTCAACGTCAACGGCGGCGCCATCGCGATGGGTCACCCGCTGGGCGCCACCGGCGCCATGATCACCGGAACGATGGTCGACGAGCTCGAGCGACGCAACGCGCGTCGCGCGCTGGTCACCCTGTGCATCGGCGGTGGCATGGGCGTCGCGACCATCATCGAGCGAGTCTGAGAGGGTTCGAACAGAAATGGCAGAGAACACAATTCAGTGGGACAAGGACGCCGACGGCATTGTCACCCTGACCCTGGACGACCCCACCGGCTCGGCCAACGTGATGAACGAGCACTACAGCGAGTCGATGCACAAGGCCGTCGAACGCCTTGTCGCCGAGAAGGATTCGATCACCGGTGTGGTCATCACCAGCGCGAAGAAGACCTTCTTCGCGGGCGGTGACCTCAAGGGCATGATCCAGGCTCAGCCGGAGGATGCAGGCGAGTTCTTCAGCACCGTCGAGGGGATCAAGAAGGACCTTCGCACACTCGAGACCTTCGGTAAGCCGGTCGTCGCCGCTATCAACGGCGCGGCGCTGGGGGGCGGCCTGGAGATCACGCTGGCGTGTCACCACCGCATCGCGGCCGACGTCAAGGGGCTCGTCGTTGGCTTCCCCGAGGTCACGCTCGGCCTGCTGCCCGGCGGCGGCGGCGTCACCCGCACTGTGCGGATGTTCGGAATCCAGAACGCGTTCATGAACATCCTGTCGCAGGGCAATCGATTCAAGCCGGCGCAGGCCAAGGACGCCGGCCTGGTCGACGAGCTGGTCGGCTCGGTGGAAGAGCTGGTTCCAGCCGCCAAGGCGTGGATCAAGGCCAACCCTGACAGCCACACCCAACCGTGGGATGCGAAGGGCTACAAGATGCCCGGCGGCACCCCGTCGTCACCGGGACTGGCCGCCATCCTGCCGTCGTTCCCGGCGCTGCTGCGCAAACAGCTCAAGGGTGCGCCGATGCCTGCGCCGCGGGCCATCCTGGACGCGGCCGTCGAGGGCGCGCAGGTGGACTTCGACACCGCGAGCCGCATCGAGAGCCGTTACTTCACGCAGCTCGTCACCGGCCAGGTCGCGAAGAACATGATCCAGGCGTTCTTCTTCGATCTGCAGGCGATCAACGGCGGCGGCTCGCGGCCGGAGGGCATCGGGCGGACCCAGATCAAGAAGGTCGGCGTGCTCGGCGCCGGGATGATGGGTGCCGGTATCGCCTACGTGTCGGCCAAGGCCGGGTTCGACGTCGTCCTGAAGGACGTCAGCATCGAGGCCGCGCAGAAGGGTAAGGGCTACTCCGAGAAGCTCGAAGCCAAGGCGCTCGAGCGGGGCAAGACCACCCCGGAAAAATCAAGCGAAGTCCTCGCTCGCATCACTCCGACGGCGGACGCCGCCGACTTCAAGGGCGTCGACTTCGTCATCGAGGCGGTGTTCGAGTCGGTCGAACTCAAGCAAAAGGTGTTCCAGGAGATCGAGGACATCGTCGAGCCCAACGCGCTGCTCGGGTCGAACACCTCGACGCTGCCGATCACCGGTCTGGCGACCGGCGTGAAACGGCAGGAGGACTTCATCGGGATCCACTTCTTCTCGCCGGTCGACAAGATGCCGTTGGTGGAAATCATCAAGGGCGAGAAGACTTCTGACGAAGCGCTGGCCCGGGTGTTCGACTACACGCTGGCCATCGGCAAGACGCCGATCGTCGTCAACGACAGCCGTGGCTTCTTCACCAGCCGCGTGATCGGGACGTTCGTGAACGAGGCGCTCGCCATGCTCGGCGAGGGCGTCGAGCCGGCCAGCATCGAGCGCGCCGGATCGCAGGCGGGCTACCCGGCGCCGCCGCTGCAGCTATCCGACGAGCTCAACCTCGAGCTGATGCACAAGATCGCCGTCGCCACTCGCAAGGGTGTCGAGGACGCGGGCGGCACCTACGAGCCGCACCCGGCCGAGGCGGTAGTCGAGAAGATGATCGAGATCGGCAGGCCGTCGCGGCTCAAGGGCGCAGGCTTCTACGAATACGTCGACGGCAAGCGCACCCGGTTGTGGCCGGGCCTGCGCGAGACGTTCAAGTCTGGTTCCTCGCAGCCGCCGCTGCAGGACATGATCGACCGGATGCTGTTCGCCGAGGCGCTGGAGACCCAGAAGTGCCTCGACGAGGGCGTGTTGACGACAACCGCCGACGCCAACATCGGCTCGATCATGGGCATCGGCTTCCCGCC
>DASQCE010000363.1:0-2992 GCA_035634855.1 Mycobacterium sp. | reverse complement strand
CACCAACCAGAAGGTGCCGTTCATGCTGGTGGCGGGTGACCGCGACGTCGAGGCAGGGGCGGTCAGCTTCCGGTTCGGTGACCGCAGCCAGGTCAACGGTGTACCCCGCGACGATGCGGTGGATGCGATCGTGAACTGGATCGCCAACCGCGAAAATGCTGCCCCCACAGCAGAATTGATCACGGTGGGTATGTCGACGTGACCGACAACGACGAACGCAAGGTCGTCGACCACGGCGTGGGCGAGCCCGATCACCTGCAGCGGCTCTGGACCCCCTACCGGATGAGCTATCTGGCTGAGGCGCCGATGAAAGGCGGTTCCGCGGCATCCGACCAGCCGTTCACCGACATCCCGACGCTCTCCGACGAGGACGGCCTTGTGGTTGCGCGCGGCGAATCGGTGTACATCGTGCTCAACCTCTATCCGTACAATCCCGGACACTCGATGGTGGTGCCATATCGGCGGGTCGCCGAGCTCGAAGACCTTACCGTCGAGGAGAGCGCCGAGCTGATGGCGTTCACCCAGAAGGTGATTCGCGTCATCAAGGCGGTATCGCGCCCGCATGGATTCAACGTCGGGTTGAACCTCGGCACTTCGGCCGGCGGGTCCCTGGCCGACCATCTGCACATGCACGTGGTGCCGCGCTGGAGCGGTGACGCGAACTTCATCACGATCATCGGCGGCTCGAAGATCGTCCCCCAGCTGTTGCGCGAGACGCGGGAACTGCTGGCGGCCGAATGGGCGAAGCAGCCGTGAGCAACTTCTACCTGATGACTCGCGCGGCCTACGTCAAATTGTCCCGGCCGGTCGCGAAGGCCGCGCTGCGGGCAGGTTTCACCCCCGACAGCATCACCATCCTTGGCACCGCGGGCACCGTCGTCGCCGCGCTGACGTTGTTCCCGATCGGCCAGTTGTGGTGGGGCGCGTTTGCCGTGTGGATCTTCGTGCTCGCCGACATGCTCGACGGGGCGATGGCCCGCGAGCGAGGCGGCGGCACGCGGTTCGGTGCGGTGCTGGACGCCGCCTGCGACCGGATCGGCGATGGCTCGGTGTTCTGCGGGCTGCTGTGGTGGGCGGCGTTCGGGCTTGAGAGCGCGACGCTCGTGGTGGCGACACTGATCTGCCTGGTCACCTCGCAGGTGATCTCCTACATCAAGGCCCGCGCCGAGGCCAGCGGGCTGTCCGGTGAGGGCGGCCTCATCGAGCGCCCCGAACGACTGATCATCGTGTTGGTCGGTGCGGGCCTTTCCGGCGTGCCGTTCCTCCACGTGCCGTGGCTGGTGCATGTGGCGATGTGGGTGCTGGCGGTGGCGAGCCTGATCACGGTCGGGCAGCGGCTGCACACCGTGCGGACGTCGCCTGGCGCGATGGAGCCGCTGACCAGCACCGACGCCGCCAACGGCGAGAAGCCCGAGACTTGGGGGCACCACCCGCCCGCAGGGCAGGGGGACGAGCCATGACGAGCACCCCGGCGGGACAGCAGACGGGTCGTGGCGGCCGCTTCCCTTTTGGGGGCCACCTCACCGATTTGGGCTACGCTGCGGGCTGGCGAGTGGTCCGCGCGATGCCGGAGTTCATGGCACGCAACGCTTTTGACGCGGGTGCGCACTACGCGGCCCGCACCGGCGGACCCAAGCAGCTGCGCAAGAACTTGGCCCGGGTCGTCGGCGTGACGCCTGACCAGGTGCCGCACGGGCTGATTCGTGCTTCGCTGGCCTCATACGCGCGGTACTGGCGGGAGGCTTTTCGATTGCCCTCGATGGATCTGACAAAGCTCGGCGAGCAGCTTGACCCGCACTTTGCGGGCAAGGAGCACATTGCCGCCGCACTTGATACCGGTCGCGGCGCGGTCCTGGTACTCCCGCACAGCGGGAACTGGGACATGGCCGGGGTATGGCTTGTGTGGAAACACGGCACCTTCACCACGGTGAACGAGCGGCTCAAGCCCGAGTCTTTGTACAACCGGTTCATCGCTTACCGCGAAAGCCTCGGTTTCGAGATGCTGCCGCTGACCGGAGGCGAGCGGCCGCCTTTCGAGATACTGGCGGAACGGCTACGCGACAACCGCCCGATTTGCTTGATGGCCGAACGCGACCTCAGCCGCAACGGCGTACAAGTCGACTTCTTCTCCGAACCCACCCGCATGCCCGCGGGGCCGGCGAAGCTGGCAATCGAAACCGGTGCTCGATTGATCACGGTGCACTGCTGGTACACACCGAACGGGTGGAGTTTCCAAGTGCGGCCGCCTATTGACACGTCATCGGGTGACGTCGCGCTCGTGACGCAGGCAATGGCCGACCAGTTCGCCCGCGGCATCGCCGCCCACCCGGCCGACTGGCACATGATGCAGCCGCAATGGCTATCCGATCTCTCCGATGAGCGTCGCGCGAAACTGGAGACCGACTGATGAGCGCTCGCGCGAAGAAGAGACCGTGATGCGCATCGGCATGGTCTGCCCGTACTCGTTCGACGTCCCCGGCGGCGTTCAGTCCCATGTGCTGCAACTCGCCGAGGTCATGCACGCGCGCGGCCATGAGGTCAGCGTGCTGGCGCCGTCGTCACCACATGTGAAGCTCCCGGACTACGTCGTGTCCGGTGGCAAGGCGGTGGCGATTCCGTACAACGGGTCGGTGGCGCGGCTGCGGTTCGGGCCGGCCACCCATCGCACGGTCAGAAGGTGGCTCATGCAGGGTGACTTTGATGTACTGCATCTGCACGAGCCCAACGCACCGAGCCTGTCGATGCTGGCGCTGAACATCGCCGAGGGCCCGATCGTTGCGACGTTCCACACGTCGACCACAAAGTCGTTGACGCTCACCGTCTTTGAGCCCATCCTGAGGCCGATGCACGAGAAGATCGTCGGCCGCATCGCGGTGTCGGACCTGGCCCGGCGGTGGCAGATGGAGGCGCTGGGCAGCGACGCTGTCGAGATCCCCAACGGCGTGGACGTCGCGTCGTTCGCGAACGCGCCACTGCTCGACGGCTACCCGCG
>DASQCE010000362.1:0-2293 GCA_035634855.1 Mycobacterium sp. | reverse complement strand
CCGCGCGAACCGGCCCGCCATCCGCATCAGGTGGGTGTTGTCCAGCTCGGCGTCGCTGTCGCCGTGCCAGCGCCGCCACCACACCCGAAACCCGCCCGGGTTATGCCCGAGCGGAAAGAACGCGTTGAGCACGATTCGATCCACGCAGTCATAGCTGCCCATCAGCAGATCCGAATACCGCAGGCTGAACTCGTCGCCGCACACCCAACCGAACCTACGAAACCACCCGCCCGGGTGAGGTGAATCTGCCCGAAGGGCCACCGCTGCCGGGCGAAGTCCCGGTGGCGGCGTAGCTTCGCTTGGTGAGGGCGGAGTTCACGATCAGACCAAGTTTGGGGTTCAGGCTGCGGTGAGTGCTGTGTTGGTGAATTGATTGAGGTGTCGGTCGAGTTGACGCCAGGCGTGAGCGAGATCGCTGCGGTTGGCGAGATCTGTTGGGAGCCTTGGGTCTAACTCAGCCAAGCCGGGTGCCAGGACGCGCCCGTAGACCTTAGTGAACAGCACCGCGACGCGGCGGCCCAGCGCGGTGAGTTGGTAGCGGTGATGGCCTGGCAGCCGGACGATGAGCCCTTTGCGTTTGAGCCGGCGCAGGTCGTAGGTGGCTTGGCGGCTGGTGTAGGGGCGGCCCAGCAGGGTGGTGACGGCCCGGACCAGGGCCGGGTTGTCGAACCCGGCGAGCAGGTGGGTAAAGCCGATGACGGCGGCCAGCACCGCCATCACCCGCGGGTCCCCGAATGGCAGTGCGGGGACGTGTTGACCGTCGATCTGCGATGGTCGGGTCACCTGGGTGAAGGTGGCCACATCCGGAGCGGGGCGGGCATCGGCGGCTTGCGCGTCACACAGACGCTGGTTGGCTTGCTCGCCAACCGCCCGTAGGGCTTTCCAGTTGTCGGCGGTGACCCGCCGGCCGATGCCGAAGTCGCGGGTGTTGCAGATGACGGTTTCGGTGCGCAACGCCCGGTGCTCCTTGAAGTACTGTTTGATCCGGCTGGACCGGTAGTAGCAGCTGATCTGCGGATCGACGCCCTTGGTGATGACCCGGGTACGCCAGGTGCCCGGGGTGCGGGAGCTGACGCGCCGATCGAAGATCAACGACACCGATTCCGGCCGCCCGATGTCGAGGTGGTCGCGGATGAGCTGTTCGAAAAACGATCGGCCGGCCGCCGGCCGGTCGAACACCCGGGTGTCGGAGATCTCGAACTGGCGAAACGCCAGCTCGTAGACGTAACCGGCGCGCACATCGGCCCGGGTCAGCGGCGAGGGCAGACGCGTCTGCCAGCGCCAGAAGAAGCTTTTCACCGCGCCCGATCCGAGCCGGTCGCAGATCTTCTGCAGCGCCGCGGGGTCCTCGCAGTCACGGAAGCCGTTGTCCAGGGCGGTGTAGCCGATGCCGAGCCGGTCGCATTGCCGCTGTGCCCAGGTGTGCCCGTTGAGCCAGATCCATACCGGCCAGGGGGCGTAGGCGTTGGTCTTCCAAAATGCCCCGCCCCAGTCGGGATCCCACAGGTAGAAGTAGAAGTGGTTGACAAAGCCCATCTGCCGGGTCCACTCCATATGCGGATGCGCCGCATGCTCTTGGCCCTTGGCCTTCCACGACCGCCATATCGGGGTCTTTTCCTGCGCGATGCCGATCAGCACCACCCGCCCGTCGCCGCCGTCGCGTTCGGCGGCCTCGATCAACGGGCGGGCGATTTCCTCCTTGTTCTCCCCCTTGGCGAACCGGCGCACCGGAATCTCGTTGGCCTTGGCCCACCGATGTACCTCGGCGACATAGGCGTCGCCGATCTTGCCGAACGCCGCCGAGGACGGGATCCTGAACCCCTTCTGCCAGTACAGGAACTGGCACACCCCGCCCACCGACTGCAGCTTCGGAACGTAGGCCTGCAGAAAGATCCGGTCCACCGAGCGGCAGGTCAAAGTGACGTGATCGCGCAGTAGGGTTGCGTAGTCGGCCATGGTCGCCTCCCTGGTCTCAGCAACCATGAGGCTAGGCCGACGCGAGGGATCTCCGACAGTGGAGATCCCTCGCCCCTTTCAAACCGTTCGCCCCGCACTGCGAGCCGAACTCAACCGACCCGGTCGGTCGACCGTATGAGGACGCTCGCTACGCCTAGATGAGTAATTCCAAGGGGTCAGTGGTCGTAGGCGGTTAGCGATCGCAGCGTGGGCTGGCCGAGTTGGTCGTTGTGCCAGATCGCGGCGGTGAGGGCGAGGATGCGTTGCAGTACTCGCGATGTGACGCCTGCGATGGTTCTCCCGCCATGGCGTTCGAGATCGAGTTGGGTCTTGAGCG
>DASQCE010000361.1:0-6892 GCA_035634855.1 Mycobacterium sp. | reverse complement strand
CCATGGGTTTTCCGGTGACGGGCCGACGCGTCGGCGAGTGGATCGTCGACCCCGAGTGGTGGACCGAGCGCCGTCAACACGTGCTGACGGCCCTGAGCAGGTGGTCCACCCAGCACGACGTCGCGGCGGGTATGCCGCTGGAAACGCTGCGCCAGCACGTCGGGCTGCCTGCCGCCGGATTGGTGCATGCGCTGCTGGAAGGGATGGATCTCGAGGTGGCCGACGGCCGGGTGCGCCAACCCGGCACGTCGCTGCCGGCTCGTGTCGACGACGCGGTGCGCAGTGTGGAGCGGCGGTTGGCCGTCGAGCCGTTTCGCGCACCAGAGGCCGACGAGCTCAAGCAGCTGGGCCTCGGCGTCCAGGAGCTGGCCGCCGCGGTCCGCGCGAGGCGGCTCACCAAGATCGCCGACGGCGTGGTGCTCGGCCCGGACGTACTCGACCGGGCGGTCGCCGTCCTGAAGACGCTGCCCCAGCCGTTCACCGTGAGCGACGCCCGACGCGCCCTGGAAACCACCCGGCGAGTCGCTGTGCCATTGCTGGAAGCCCTTGATGCGCGTCGTATTACGCGCCGCGCTGACGCCAACACGCGAACGGTGGTTTGATCGGATCACAGCCGGGTAGGAGGAGCGCGATGGACATCAGGAAGCTGCTTGGCTCGTGGCCGGTCTACCGGCAGCTCACGGGTGACGATCCGCTGGGCCGCGGCAAGGCCGCCCAGTCGGAGCGCTCGCTGACGCTGACCCCACGTACTGCCGAGGCGGACCGCGTCGCGCACTCGGTGTGTCCGTTCTGCGCGGTCGGATGCGCACAGAAGGTGTACGTCAAGGACGAGCGGGTCGTTCAGATCGAAGGTGACCCGGACAGCCCCATCTCCAGGGGCCGGTTGTGCCCCAAGGGTTCTGCCAGCAAGCAACTCGTCACCGGCCCGCAGCGGCTGACCAAGGTGCGCTACCGCCCGCCGTATGCAACGGAGTGGCAGGAAATCGACCTCGACGAGGCAATGGACATGGTCGTCGAACGAGTGCTCGACGCGCGCAGCAAGGGCTGGCAACAGTTCGACGCCGACCGCAACACGCTGCGCCGCACCATGGGCATCGCAAGCCTCGGCGGCGCGACCCTCGACAATGAGGAGAACTATCTGATCAAGAAGCTGTTCACCGCGTTGGGCGCACTACAGATCGAGAACCAGGCGCGTATTTGACACAGCGCCACGGTTCCCGGTCTGGGAGCCTCCTTCGGTCGCGGCGGGGCGACGGACTACCAGCAGAACCTCGTCAACTCCGACTTCATCGTCATCATGGGCTCGAACATGGCCGAGGCCCATCCCGTCGGGTTCCAGTGGGTGATGGAGGCCAAGGCGCGCGGCACGAAGGTCGTGCACATCGATCCGCGGTTCACTCGCACCAGCGCGGTCGCCGACAAGCACGTGCCGCTGCGCGCGGGCAGTGACATCGCGTTCCTCGGTGGGGTGATCAACTACATCCTGTCCAACGAGCTGGACTTCCGGGAGTACGTCACCGTGTACACGAACGCCTCGTTCATCGTCGACGAGCGGTTCCAGGACGCCGAGGACCTCGACGGGCTGTTCAGCGGCTACGACGACGAGACGGGGTCCTACGATCCGTCGACTTGGCACTACGAGTCGACGAGCCCGGCTAATGGCGGCGCGGGCTCGCAGGAGCGCGCCGCGCCGGATCAGCACGGCGCCGGTGGCGCGCCGGTCGAAGGCGCTGCCGGTGACATCCCGGCCGACCCGACACTGCAGCATCCGCGATGCGTGTATCAGATCCTCAAACGGCACTATGCGCGCTACACGCCGGAGATGGTGGAGCGAATCTGCGGGGTGCCTAAGGAGCAGTTCCTTGAGATCGCCAAGGCATGGGCGGAGAACTCGGGGCGCGAGCGCACCGCGGCGCTGGTGTACAGCGTGGGCTGGACGCAGCACTCGGTGGGCGCACAGTACATCCGGGCCGGGGCGATGATCCAGCTGCTGCTTGGCAACATCGGCAGGCCCGGCGGCGGGGTCATGGCGCTGCGCGGACACGCCAGCATCCAGGGATCGACCGACGTGCCGACGCTGTTCGACCTGCTACCCGGCTACCTCGCGATGCCCAAAGCGGGTGACGCCACGCTGTCGGACTATCTCGACCACATCATCAGCGCGAACCAGAAAGGCTTCTGGCACAACGCCGATACGTACATGGTCTCGCTGCTCAAGGAGTACTGGGGCGAGAACGCCACCGCGGACAACGACTTCTGCTTCGATTACCTGCCGCGGATCAACGGCGACCACGGCACGTATCGCACGGTGATGGACATGGTCGACGGCAAGGTGTTCGGCTATTTCCTGCTGGGGCAGAACCCGGCGGTCGGCTCGGCGCACGGGCGGCTGCAGCGCCTCGGCATGGCCAACCTCGACTGGGTGGTCGTGCGCGACCTCGTCGAGATCGAGAGCGCGACGTTCTGGAAGGACAGCCCGGAGATCGAGACGGGAGAGATCGCACCGGAGACCTGCCGCACGGAGGTGTTCCTGTTCCCGGCCGCCTCGCATGTGGAGAAGGCGGGCACGTTCACGCAGACGCAGCGGATGTTGCAGTGGCGCGAGCAGGCCGTCGAGCCGCCGGGCGACGCACGCTCGGAGCTGTGGTTCTTCTACCACCTCGGTCGCATCCTGCGGGAGAAGGTGGCGGGCTCGACCGACGAGCGGGACCGGCCGCTGCTCGACCTGTCGTGGGACTACGCAATGGACGGCGACGAACCGTTGGGCGAGGACGTGCTGCGGCGCATCAACGGCGTCGACCTGACGACGGGACGGGCGGTCGACAACTACATGTCGCTGAGGGCCGACGGCAGCACGATGTGCGGCTGCTGGATCTACAGCGGCGTCTACGCCGATGAGGTCAATCAGGCGGCGAGGCGCAAACCGCGCGAACAGGGGTCGCCCGACGCCTCCGCTGATTCCCTGTGGGGCTGGACGTGGCCAATGAACCGGCGAGTGCTCTACAACCGGGCGTCGGCAGACCCGCAGGGCCGGCCGTGGAGCGAGCGCAAGAAGCTCGTCTGGTGGGACCCCGACAAGGGTGAGTGGACGGGCCACGACGTCCCGGACTTCGAGAAGACCAAGCCGCCGAACTACCGGCCGCCCGAGGGCGCAGTGGGCGTGGAGGCGCTCCGCGGCGACGACCCGTTCATTATGCAAGCCGACGGCAAGGGCTGGCTGTTCGCGCCGAACGGTGTGCTCGACGGTCCGCTGCCGACGCACTACGAGCCGCACGAGTCGCCGGTACGCAATGCACTCTATGCGCAGCAGGGCAACCCGGCGCGCAAAGTGTATGGGCGAGTGGATAATCCGTCGAATCCGTCGCCGCCCGAGCTGCATGGCGAGGTGTTCCCGTTCGTGTTCACCGCGGCGCGGCTGACCGAGCACCACACGGCGGGCGGGATGAGCCGGCAGCTGCCCTATCTGTCCGAATTGCAGCCCGGGTTGTTCGTGGAAGTGTCGCCGGCGCTGGCGGCCGAACGCGGACTGACGCATATGGAGTGGGCGCATGTGATCACCAGCCGCACGGCGGTGGACGCCCGGGTGTTCGTGACCGATCGAATGCGGCCGCTGCGGATCGAAGACCATGTGGTGCATCAGATTTGGATGCCGTATCACTGGGGCGGCAACGGCCTGGTCGACGGTGACGTGGTGAACGACCTGCTCGGCGTGGTCGCCGATCCGAACGTGTTCATCCAGGAGAGCAAGGTCGCGACGTGCGACATTCAGCCGGGTCGACGGCCGCGCGGACCGGCGCTGCTGGAGTACATCGCCTCGTACCGACAACGCGCGGGCATCACGGTGGAGACGGGAACGCACTTGGACACGACCGGACCGTCCACTGCGCACACGGAGGAGAAGCCATGAGCGAGAAGCGCAGCGAATCGCGCATCGGGCCCAGCGACAACAGCTTCTACGGGCCGTTGGAGGATCCGGCGGGTGACGCGGGTTATGCGGAGCATCCGCCGCGGGTCGGGTTCTTCACTGACACGTCGGTGTGCATCGGGTGCAAGGCGTGTGAGGTGGCGTGCAAGGAATGGAACATGGTGCCCGACGATGGGTTCAACCTGCTCGGGATGTCGTTCGACAACACGGGTGCGTTGGGCGCGAGCACGTGGCGGCATGTGGCGTTCATCGAGCAACCGGAACGGGAGCCGGTCGAGCTGGGGATGCCGGGGTTCTCGCGGCCGGGCGACACGTTGGGCGCCGAGACGCGCACAAACTTCCGGTGGCTGATGAGCTCGGATGTGTGCAAGCACTGCACGCACGCGGGCTGCCTGGACGTGTGCCCGACCGGCGCGTTGTTCCGCACGGAATTCGGCACAGTTGTTGTCCAGCAAGATATTTGCAACGGTTGCGGTTATTGCGTGTCGGGGTGTCCGTACGGGGTGATCGAGCGGCGCGAGGGCGACGGCCGGGCGTGGAAGTGCACGCTGTGCTACGACCGGCTGCACGACGGGTTGGAGCCGGCGTGCGCCAAGGCGTGCCCGACGGACTCGATCCAATTCGGGGTGCTGGACGAGCTGCGCGAGCGGGCGGCCCTTCGTGTCGAGGAGTTGCACTCGCGGGGCGTAACCGAGGCGCGGCTGTACGGCCACGATCCGAACGACGGCGTGGGCGGTGACGGCGCATTCTTCCTGCTGCTCGACGAGCCGGAGGTGTACGGCTTGCCGCCGGATCCGGTGGTGCCGACGCGTGATGCCGGCGCGATGTGGCGGTTCGCGGGGATGGCGGCGTCGGCGTTCGTCGGTATCGCGGTGTCGGCGTTCATGGGACGCAGGCGATGACGCGCGAAGTGCTGGCGGTGCCGCGGGCGGAGTTCCGGTCGTATTACGGCCGGCAGGTGCTCAAGTCGCCGGCATGGAATTGGATGATCGCGGCGTACCTGTTCTCGGGCGGTCTGTCGGCAGGATCGGCGATGCTGGCGGCTGGGGCGGACCTGACAGGTCGCCCGGGGCTGCGGCGGGTGTCGCGGGTCGGTTCGTTGGTGAGCATTCTGGCGAGCTTGTACTTCTTGGTAGCGGACTTGGGTCGGCCGGAGCGCTTCCATCACATGTTGCGGGTGGCGAAGCCGAGTTCGCCGATGAGCATGGGGACGTGGATCTTGTCGGCGTATGGCCCGGGCGCGGGGTTGGCTGGGGTTGCGGAGTTGCTGCCGTCTCCATTGCGGCGGACATGGCTCGGCCGGCTGATGGGATGGTTGGCGAGACCGGCCGGACTATGGGCGGCTGGGACGGCACCGGGGGTCGCATCGTATACCGCAGTTCTGTTGTCGCAGACCGCGGTTCCGGCGTGGCATGAGGCGCACCCGTATCTGCCGTTTGTGTTCACTGGCTCGGCGGCGGCGAGCGGCGGAGGCTGGGGCATGGTTTTTGCGCCGCTCGGTGAGGCCGCCCCGGCGCGGCGGATGGCCGTGGCTGGCGCGGGTCTGGAGGTGGCGGCGTCGCGGATCATGGAGCAGCGGCTGGGTTTGTCGGCGGAGGCATACACGACGGGGAAGGCGCACCGACTGAGGAAATGGTCGGAGTACTTGACGGTCGGTGGGGCGCTTGGCGCGGTGGTGGGCCGTAGTCGGGCGGTGGTGGCGGTGTCAGGGCTGGCGTTGTTGGCGGGCAGTGCGTTGCAGAGGTTGGGGGTGTTCGAGGCAGGAGTGGAGTCGACGCGGGACCCGAAGTATGTGGTGGTGCCGCAGCGCGAACGGCTCGACGCAAATCAAGCGGCGCGCTCCGAATCACAAGCGCCTTCCCGAAAGTGACATCGGATGCGATCGTCTTCGAGCCCGGCGACCAACAGCGCGATGCGGGACTGAGCGAGCTCGTCACCAGCGTCGCCAGCGCTCCGCTCACCTTCGCGTGGCTGCTCGTCCTGCTCGTCACCACTCGGATTCAGCGGTCGGCTGGGCGACAAGGGTCGCGGCGGATCCAGCGGACCCACTCCACCAATCTGCGCCGTCTGCGCACCGAGCCGTCGCGGGTCCTGACGACGAGCCTGTTCTGGCTCGACGACCGCAAGTGGTGGCCGTACGTCCCGGCGTTCGTCGCAGTGGTTGCGCCGGCTGAACGACGGTTGCGTTGGTGGCGTTGGCTTCTCGTCGGTATCGCAGCGCATGTGATTGCGACTTATGCGGGCCAGACTTATCTGCGGCAGTCGATAAGGACGGGTAGAGCACCGCGGCGCTTCGTCAATGCCCGCGACGTCGGGGTCAGTTACTTCTTGCTCGGAGCGGCAGGTTCGTTGTCGGGATACGTTCAGCGGCCGTGGCAATCCCGGTGCCAAGTGATGGCGGTGGCCGCGTTGATCGCCAATGCCGCTGTCAGGCCGACCTTCACGGAGGTGGGGCACTTGACGGCCCTAATCGTTGGGCTAGCAGGCGTTCCGTTGGCGCCCGATCGCGAACGCATGACCTACCCGAGTGCCGCCACCACCGCGCGGCTGCGCCGCCTCAGGGAATACGTGCGGTCTATCCGGGCCGGACTGTGTCGTGCTGTGCGCGAAAGATCTTCCCGTTGACAAAAGCTGTTGTGGTGCAGCAGAGTTCAGCACAACGAGGCGGGCCACGGCGATGAATGTCACCATCCCGCCGCAACGATTTGCCAGCAAATCGTTGCGCCACCGTTAAGACTTGCTGCAACTAGTCGCTCGTAGCCGGGCACCTTCAACAGCCCGTCCAGCCCCTAGTGGGACGGCTGGATTCGCCGCCGAAGAGCGGCGCTCATGCTTCAATCGACACACCAGGGGCAGGGAGACGACATGACCGCATCGACCGCACAATTGCCGCCACCGTCCGGCAGCGCCGCGACCCGCCGGGCGATCTGGAACACCATTCGCGGATCGTTAGGCAACCTCGTCGAG
>DASQCE010000360.1:0-2950 GCA_035634855.1 Mycobacterium sp. | reverse complement strand
AAGACCGTTTGGCGGGGACGCGTGCGGGCGAAGACTGAGCCCCGCTCGCAAGGAGCGTCTCCCGATGGCAAGAGACTCGATCTCGGGGACAAGATGACGGCGATGCCGTAGCCGCGAAAGCCGCGAGGCCGCTGGTACGACGCAGGCGTTCGTCGACGCGGACCGAGGCGACCGCCAACGCAACGTCGAACGGTCCGAAGATCGAACATCACACCGTCGCCGGTGTACTCCACTGTCCCGCCATTGCGAACAAGTATTCATAGACAGCCAGGCATCGCTTCCGATGCCTGAGCGAGGCCACCTGCGATCGAAAGTGGTTATATTTCGCCAGCATTCAGATGATGACGATCGGCGATCGGCTACCGTGACCGGCCGCCGGTCGCGCCGCTGAATCTGGTCGCCGACTTCGGCGGCGGGTCGATGTTCGTGCTGCTCGGCACGTCGCCGCGCTCTATGAGCGCGAACGTTCGGGCAAGGGCCAGGTGATCGACGCCGCGATGGTCGACGGGGTGTCCATCCTGTCGCAGATGGCGTGGACGATGAAGTCGACCGGCACGCTCAAGGACGAGCGTGAATCGTTCATGCTCGACGGCGGCGCACCGTTCTACCGCACCTACGAGACCACCGACGGCAAGTACATGGCGGTCGGTGCGATCGAGCCGCAGTTCTTCGCGCAACTGCTGGCCGGCCTCGGTCTCTCGGCCGAGGACGTGCCGAACCAACTCGATTCGTCGGCTTTCCCCGAATTGCACAAGCTCTTCGCACAGAAGTTTGCGGGCAAGACACGCGACGAGTGGACCGAGATCTTTGCCGGCACGGACGCCTGCGTTACACCCGTGCTCACCTGGCGTGAAGCGGCGCAGAGCGAGCACCTGCGGGCGCGCTCAACTCTGGTGACTGCCAACGGTGTCGACCAGGCCGCACCGGCGCCGCGGTTCTCCCGTACGCCGTCCGGACCGGTCCGTTCGGCGCCGAAAGCCACGACGCCGATCGATGAAATCAACTGGTGAGACAGAATTAGCTGTGGAATCCGCTGCGCGAGGCCTCAGAGTTAGCTAGACTCTGCCATCATGGCTGTCCGAGCATCGAGGGAAGTCGTCTTCGAGGCCTCGCCCGAAGCGATTCTGGACGCGCTCGCCGACATCGATCAGGTGCCGGCGTGGTCGTCGTTGCACAAACGCGCCGAGGTGGTCGATCGGCACCCCGACGGCAGGCCGCGCCGCGTGAAGGCGACGCTGAAGATCATGGGCATCACCGAACAAGAGGTGCTCGAGTACAACTGGGGTGACGATTGGATGGTCTGGGACGCCACGGAGACCTTCAACCAGCGCAGCCAGCATGGTGAGTACAACCTCACGCGGGAAGGCGACGACAAGACCCGGGTGCGCTTCGACATCATCCTCGACCTCGCCGCGCCCGTCCCCGAGTTCCTGATCAAGCGGGTCAAGAGGATCGTGCTCGAAGTCGCGACGGAAAGCCTGCGCAAGCGGGTCATGGAGAAATACGCGTCGTAGGTCTGCGTCGTGGCCGTCCGGACATCACGCGAAATTGTGATCGAGGCGCCGCCGGAAGCCATCATGGATGCGCTCGCCGACGTCGAGGCGCTGCTGTCCGATACGCCGGCATACCGGCGGGCCGAGATCCTCGACAGGTACGATGACGGCCGTCCGCACCACGTGCGCCTCGCGGTAAGGGTACTTGGGCGGCTCGACGAGGAAATTCTCGAATTTCGTTGGGGCCCTGACTGGTTGGTGTGGGATGCAGAGCGCACGAAACAGCAGTACGCGCAGCACGTTGAGTACAGGCTTCGGCCCGATCACACCGGCAGATCGACTGCGGTGCGGGTCGACATCACCGTCGAGCCCGATTCTCTTATCCCGAACTTCTTCATCAAGCGGGCCGGGAAGGCGATCATCGACGCGGCAACCGAGGGGCTGCGCAATCGGGTGCTGAGGGGCAAGGCTTCCGATCCACCGGAGTAGATCGGAATAGCCGGCTCGTGTGCACTGGTTGGTCCCAGTATGCCGACCGGAGTCGTACTGTATCCCAACCCGAATGCCGTCAACGTCGTGGACGACGTCGTCTCGCAGGCACGCCGTGCGTACGAACTCGGCGTGCGCCAAGTCTGGCTGGCTCAGCAATTCGACCATGACGCGATCGCGCTGGCGGGGCTGGTCGGCGCCGCGGTGCCTGGGCTTGGTGTGGGCACCTCGGTGGTACCGATCAATCCGCGTCATCCGCTGATCGTGGCGTCGCTGGCGCAGACGGCGCAGGCCGCCGCGCACGGCAACTTCAGCCTCGGCCTCGGGCTGGGCGCGCACGAGCCGGAGCGGTTGGCATTCGGCACCGACTGGCCGAACACGATCAGCCGGCTGCGCGAGCACCTGGAGGTCTTACGGTCGGTCTTCGATACCGGAGCGGTCGACTTTCACGGCGACGAATTCAGTGCAAGCCCGGCCTGGCCTGTCAAGGTTGCAGGCGGCACACCTGTTCCGGTGTACGTCGCGGCGATGGGGCCGAAGGCCTTGCAGGTCACCGGCGAACTCGCCGACGGCACACTGCCTTTCCTCGCTGGACCGAGGACCATCGCCGAGTTCATCGAACCGGCCATCGCGAAGGCGGCTGCCGATGCCGGTCGTTCGAAGCCCAGGATCATCGCAGCGGTACCCGCGCTGGTGTCCGACGATGTCGATGCCGCGCGTGCACTAGCAGCACAGCAGTTGAGCTTCTACGAAACCATCCCGTCGTATCAGAAGGTGATCGCACGTGAGGGCGTGGCCAGTGTGGCCGATCTCGCGGCGGTCGGATCTGTCGAGTCTGTGCAGCGTCAGCTTCGACGCTACCTGGATGCGGGTGCGACGGACGTCGTGCTCAGCGCGGTGGACCGCGCGGATGCCGCGGTGGCCGAAGAGCTCTGGGTTGTCGCCGCGTCGCTCTAGTTTCGCAGCAC
>DASQCE010000359.1:0-13618 GCA_035634855.1 Mycobacterium sp. | reverse complement strand
GTCTGATCGACTGTTCTGTGTGGCCATCGGCTTTCTCACCGCGGTGTCCGCGGCGGCCCTCATCGGCGGGCTGATCGCAGTGCTGTTGCGTCGGCGGATGGGCAGGCTGCTAATCGCGGTGGGTTCGGCCGTGGCGCTGCTGATCTTCGCGGGCCTGTTCGTCGCGGGAGCGAAACTCTCGCCGGTGGTCTACGCGATCCCCGTGCTGCCGGTGGCCAGCGTTTTGTTGGCGCTGCTGCCCGCCACCCGACGTTGGGCCCGCGGCGGGTGATCTATCCGCCGAAACGGACATTTGGGCGAGAAAGGACGAGTGGACGCCGCCAGAACGTCGATTTCGACGTGACGCTCAGCCCTGGAGGTCTGATCACCGCCCTCTAGGCGGTCGCCCCCCGACGCACAAGAGCCAGCACCATGGCCGCGGTTGCGAAGAGACCCGAGAAGAACCGGTTGAGCACCACTTGCTGGCGAGCCCCCAGCAGCCTGAGTAGCCGCGTCGCCAGGCCCGCGTACACGCTCATCACCACGATGTCGACCGCGACGAACGTCAACCCGATCACGACGTATTGCGGTAGCAATGGCGCGGTCGGCGACACGAACTGCGGCAGCACGGCGAGATAGAACACCGTCGCTTTCGGATTGGTCGCGTTCACCAAGAATCCGCGTGCCAGCAGAGGGAAGCCGGCTGTCGTCGGCGTCGCGCTGACCTTCTCCGTCAGGTCCCGACTGGATGCGCGCCATTGCCGCACAGCGAGGTAGAGCAGGTAACCGACCCCGACGAACTTGATGATGGTGAACGCCAGCACCGACTTCGCTACTACTGCGCCCAGCCCCACCGCGACCAGGGTCAGTTGGAACACCAGGCCCAGTTCCTGGCCGACGATGCTCCAATACGACCGCAACAGGCCGTGAGTCAGACCGGATGCCATCGACTGAATCGCCCCCGCGCCAGGGGAGAAGGAAATCGCTATCGACGCGCCCAAGAAGCCCAGCCACAGGTGCCAATCGCCCGCGACGGTGTGGGCTGTCGCGGTCATCTCAGCGCTCCCAACCGGTCCTGCGCCATGAAGTACGCTGCTTGAAAACTGTTTGGGCAGGGGCGATTCAACGGCGGCCGTGCCAGCACCGGACACATCACAGCCCGAAGAACGGCCCAGCGCCCCGCAAGGTTCAACATGTCTCTTGCCCACGCGGCGATGCGCGCATTCACATCGCGTCGACGATGCCTAGAGCTTGGTGACGGGCGCGTGGTTGTGCATCAACTTGACCCGTCCGGCGCTGCCGAAGTCGATCAGCGACATCGCCGATTCACCGACGCCGGAGACCTCCTCGACGCGGCCGAGGCCGTACTTGTCGTGGGTGACCCGATCGCCCGGCTCCAGCACGAGCAGCGGACGCTTACCGACCGCTGAGCGCGCCGGCGACGGGCGTGGAGTGCCGAACCGGCCCGCCCCGCTCACCCGAGCCGACAACGACGGCGTCGGCTCCGTGCGCCGCCAATCGATGAGCTCCTGCGGTATCTCTTTCAGGAACCGGGACTCCGGGTTGAGCATCGGCTGACCCCACGACGAGCGGACCCTGGCCCGGCTGACATAGAGCCGCTGCCGGGCCCGGGTGATGCCGACGTAGGCCAGCCGGCGCTCCTCGGACAGCTCGGTCGGATCGCCCAGCGCCCGCATGTGCGGGAACATGCCGTCCTCCCAGCCCGTCACGAACACCACCGGGAACTCCAGCCCCTTGGCGGTGTGCAGGGTCATCATGGTCACCACACCGGCACCGTGCTCGGGCAATTCGTCGGCATCGGCGACCAGTGACACCCGCTCCAGGAACTTCGCGAGCACGCCCGTATCGGGAATGTCCTCGTCGGCAGGGTCGACCTCGCCCAGAGCTTCGGCGTTGGCCAGGTCAGTGCTGAATTCGTGTGCGACGCTGACTAATTCGTTGAGGTTGTCCAGGCGCGCCAGATCCTGTGGATCGCTGGAGGATTCCAGCTCGGTGCGGTAGCCCGTCCGGTCGAGCACCGCCTCGACGAGCTCGCCGAGTTCACCGTCGAGGCGGCCGCGCAAATCGTCCAGCAGCTCAACGAAACTCGCGATGCACTTCTCCGAGCGGGTGTTCAGCATCGGCACCCTGCCCTCGGCTGCGGCCTGAAGCGCGTCATTGAACGACGAACCGGTGTTCTCCGCGTACACCGCCACGCAGGCTTCCGCACGGTCGCCGATGCCGCGCCGCGGGGTGTTCAGGATCCGCCGCATGCTCACCGAGTCACCGGGATTGTCCAGCACCCGCAGATACGCGACGATGTCGCGGATCTCCCTGCGTTCGTAAAAGCGAACGCCGCCAACGACTTTGTACGGGATGCCGGCGCGGATGAACACCTCTTCGAGGGCGCGCGACGAGTTGTTGGTGCGGTAGAACACCGCGACGTCGTTGTACGTGATCTCGCCCTTGTCGGCGAGCGCGTCGATCTCTTCTGCGACGAAGCGCGCCTCGTCGTGTTCGTTGTCGGCGACGTAACCGACGATGAGCTCCCCCTCGCCGGCGTCGGTCCACAGTCGCTTCTCGCGGCGCCCGGCGTTGCGGGAGATCACAGAGTTCGCCGCGCTCAAAATGTTCTGCGTCGACCGGTAATTCTGTTCCAGCAGAATCGTTGTGGCGTTGGGATAGTCACGCTCGAAGTCCTCGATGTTGCGGATGGTGGCGCCGCGGAACGCGTAGATCGACTGGTCGGCGTCACCGACCACACACAGCTCGGCCGGCGCCACGCCGTCTTCGGTGTCGCGACCCACAAGCTCGCGCACCAATACGTACTGGGCGTGGTTGGTGTCCTGATACTCGTCGACAAGGATGTGCCTGAACCGCCGCCGGTAATACTGCGCAATCTGCGGAAAGGCCTGCAACACAGCGACTGTCTCGCCGATGAGGTCGTCGAAGTCGAGTGCGTTGGCCGCGCGTAGCCGGCGCTGGTACTCGGCGTAGGCCTCGGCGATGATGCGGACCAGATCCTCACCGGCATTCGCGGCGTCGGTCGCGGCCTCCTCGGGGCCAATCAGCTCGTTCTTGAGGTTGGAGATCCCGTTGGCCAGCAGCCGCGGCGAGTACCGCTTGGTGTCCAGCCCCATGTCCTTGCCGATCATCAGCAGCAGCCGCCGCGAGTCGTCGGCGTCGTAGATCGAGAAGTTGGAGTTCAGCCCCGGCAGCAGCGACGCCTGGTTGCGCAGGATCCGCACGCAGGTGGAGTGAAACGTCGACACCCACATCGAGCGTGCACGCGGACCCACCAACCCGACCACGCGCTCGCGCATCTCGGCGGCGGCCTTGTTGGTGAAGGTGATGGCGAGCACCTGGCCCACGCCGACGTCGCGGGCGGCCAGCAGGTAGGCGATCCGCCGCGTCAGCACCGCGGTCTTGCCGGACCCGGCGCCTGCGACGATCAGCAAGGGCGAGCCCTCGTGCAGCACAGCCCGGCGCTGTTGCGGGTTCAGGCCGTCGAGGAGGGCTTCTGCGTCGGAATTCAGATCGGTCACGTGCAAACTCATGTCTGACCCAACTTACCGCTGGGAAACGACAATCTTTGCGCTGCCACGGCGGTTGGTGGCACACTCATTGACGTGCTCATCAAGCAGCGGCGATTTTTCTACGGGTACCGGCCAGCGGTGCCCGTGGTCTAGCTGCTTCCCAGAGCCCCGCGGTCCGCTTCCGGATCCGGGGCTCGTCTCTTGTGTGAGGCCCGAAACCGGATGAGACCAGACCCCCCACACAACGAGGAGCCTGAAATGACTATCGAAACGGAACCCGTGGCCGACATCGATGACCTTCGCCGCGAAATCGACCAGCTCGACGGGGCGATCCTGGAAGCGGTCAAGCGGCGCACCGAGGTGTCCAAGCTGATCGGCAAGGCCCGCATGGCCTCGGGCGGCACCCGTCTGGTGCACAGCCGCGAGATGAAGGTCATCGAGCGCTACAGCGAGCTCGGCCCCGACGGCAAGGATCTGGCGATGCTGCTGCTGCGCATGGGCCGCGGCCGCCTCGGGCACTGAGTCAGCGATTTCGGCGTGCTGAGTAACGCTCAGCGTTACAGATCACGCCGAAATCACCGCAGCGCATCCGTTAGCCACGGCGTCAACCATTTGACCGCCTCCGGCGTGGGATGCACCCCGTCCATGCGCATCTTGATGCCGTCGACCTTGGTGGTGTAGTAGCCGTTCGGGCACAACTTCTTGTTGAGGTCGAGCACGGTGACGTCAGGACGTTTCCCGATGACGCTGCGCAACAACGTGTTCCAGCGGTCCGCACGGACGGGCTGATCCTCCGGATACAGGCTGCCGTCGGCCCGCTCGCCGCGCCGGTTGTACGGTTCGGTCGTCACCACGACGTGCGCGCCCGTCGAGGTGAGAATGTCGAGCGCGCGTTGCAGCTCGCCGCGCAGATACCCGTCGTACGCGTCGTCGCCAATGTGCGTCCAGTCACCCTCGTTGACCCGGTCCACGACCTCCCAGCGGCCGATGATCAGCAGCACGACGTCGGGCCGGTCATGGTTGATCCGTTGCGACCACCGACTCGGCCACGCGTCGCATTCGGGCTTCTGATTCAGCGTCTCCCCGGCATACCGGTAGGGCCCGCCGCGGGCGACGCCACACCCGATGGTCGTGTAGTTGGTGAAGCTCAGCCCGGGCGTCGGCGGCAGGTAGCGCATCAGCGTCCAGGCGACCGAGTCGCCGAAAACCGCGACCCGCTTGGTCCCGGTGGCGAGCTGCCCGGACGGCGATCGCAGTTCGACCGGCACCTCGGGTGAGACCAGCGCCGCGGAGTCGACGTCGGGACCAACCGGCACGTCGGCCGGTTTGACGCCGACTGGCAGCACCAGCATCGTCACCGCCGCCGCCGTGGCGGCCGTCGCACCCGCCAGCGGCAGCATCGGCACAATCACCGGCCGCCATCGCCGGATGGGCTGCTCGAGCAGCCACCACGACGCCGCGGCCACCGCGACCGTCACCGCGCACCGCAGCGCGAACAGGCGCCAACCGGACCACCCGGTGCGCTCGCCGTTGAGCGCCAGGAAGATCGGCCAGTGCCACAGATAGACGCCATAGGAGATGGCACCCAGCCACACCAGCGGCCGCCACGCCAGTGCCCGTGCGACGGGCCCGCCCTGGTCCAGCGCCACAGGCGCGACGACGAGAACTGCGGCCAGGGCCACCACGATCAGCAGTCCGGTGCGGAAGTCGCGGGCGCTGCCTGTCGCGTAGTGCGTCAGTGCCGCCAACATCGCCAGGCCGAGGACCGACAGGGCGCCGGCGGCCCACCGCCTCCACCGCGTGCGAATCAACGTCCCGCCGGTCGTCAGCACCGACCAGTCGCGCACCAGCAGGGCGGCCGCGGCGGCGCCCACCAGCAGGGCCTGCACCCGGGTGTCGGTGCCGAAGTAGACCCGGTTCACTTCTGCGTCGGACGCCAACAGGATGGCGGCGACGGCCGAGCCGGCGGCGCCCACCGTGGCGAGCGCGAAGACGCCCCACCGGGCGCGGGCGCCGAACGCCGCCGCGACGGCGATCACCAGCAGCGGCCAGAACACGTAGTACTGCTCCTCTACCCCGAGCGACCACGTGTGCTGCAGCGGCGACGGCGGACTGCCCTGCGAGAAGTAGTCGGTCTTCTGCGCGACGAATGCCCAGTTCGCAACCCAGAAGAAGGCGGCGACAGCGTCATCGCGCAGAGTGGTGGTGGCCTCGGCCGGGAATAGCGTTCGCGCCACCACCACCGCCAGCACCATGACGATCAGCGCGGGCAGCAGCCGTCGCGCGCGCCGGATCCAGAAGCCCGCCAACGCGATTCGCCCGCGACGGCCCAGTTCGTCGAGCAACAGCGAGGTGATCAGGAATCCGCTGAGCACGAAGAAGACGTCGACACCGAGGAACCCGCCGGGAACATCGGGGATGCCGCCGTGCTCGGTAAGGACGAGTCCAATCGCGACGGCACGGATGCCGTCCAGCGCGGGGATGCCCTTTGACCGAGCGCCATGCCGGCGCGGGACGACACGGACCTGGCGCACTGCGCGAAGTTTAGGTGCGCCGGCGCGCCGAATCCGGAAGGCGCGCTGGCAAAGGTCGCCGGCCGGCCGGCTCCGGCGCTACTTCGTCAACGCGATGTATTTGATGTCGAGATACTCGTCGATGCCCTCGAAGCCGCCTTCGCGGCCGAAGCCGGATTCCTTGACACCGCCGAACGGCGCCGCCGGGTCGGAGATCACGCCGCGGTTGATGCCGACCATCCCCGACTGGATTCCTTCGGCCACGCGCAGCGCGCGGTCGAGCGACTTGGTGTAGATGTAGGCCGCCAGCCCGTATTCGGTGTCGTTGGCGGCCGCCACGCCCTCCTCCTCGGTGTCGAAGCCGGTGATCGGCGCGACGGGCCCGAACACCTCCTCCTTGAGGATGCGGGCGTCGGCAGGGACATCGGCCAGCACGGTCGCCGGGTAGAAGTTGCCCGCGCCGCCGGGAGCGACGCCGCCGACGGCGACGGTCGCGCCGCGCGACACCGCATCGGACACGAGGTCCTCGACGGTGGCGACCTGCTTGGAGTTGATCAGCGGGCCGAGCGTGGCCGACGAGTCGAGGCCCTTACCGAGCGTGAACTCGCTCATCCGCTTGACCAGCTTCTCGGTGAACTCCTCACGCACCGAGTTGGCGACGTGGAACCGGTTGGCGGCGGTGCAGGCCTCGCCGCCGTTGCGCATCTTGGCCAGGATGGCGCCGTCGACGGCGGCGTCCACGTCGGCGTCGTCGAACACCACGAACGGCGCGTTGCCGCCGAGCTCCATCGATGTGCGCAACAGTTTGTCGGCCGACTGCTTGACGAGGGCTTTCCCGACACCCGTCGATCCGGTGAACGTCAGCTTCCGCAACCGCCCGTCGTTAACCAGGGCTTCGGTGATCGGCCCGGGACTGCTGGTCGGCAGCACCGACAGCACGCCCTTGGGCAGGCCGGCCTCGTCGATCAGCTTGGCCAGCAGCAACATGGTCAGGGGCGTCTCCTGGGCCGGCTTGACGATCATCGTGCAGCCCGCGGCGAAAGCGGGGCCGATCTTGCGAGTGCCCATGGCCAGCGGGAAATTCCACGGCGTGATCGCATAGCACGGCCCGACGGCCTGCTTGGTGACCAGGACGCGACCGGTTCCCGCGGGGCTGGGAGTGAACCGGCCCGCGATACGCACCGCCTCCTCGGCGAACCAGCGGAAGAACTCCGCGCCGTACTTGACCTCGCCCATGCTCTCGGGCAGCACCTTGCCCATTTCCAGCGTCATCAGGGTCGCGATGTCCTCGGCGCGTTCGGTGATCTTCTCGAAGACCGACCGCAGGATCTCGCCGCGCTCGCGAGGCGGGGTGGCCGCCCACTCCGCCTGTACGGCGCAGGCCGCGTCGAGCGCCTCGATGGCGTCCTCGGGGGTGCCATTGGCGACGGCGGTCAAGACGTGGTCGTCGGAGGGGTCGAGAACATTGAATGTCGACTTGCCTTCGCGTTCCTCACCACCGATCCACAGACCGGTGGGTACTGACTTCAGCAGAGCGGTGGTGTCCATACATCCATCATTTACACCCTCGATGTTCTGCCCGCACTAGGGTCGTCAACATGACCGCCGATACGCAGCAGATCCCCGATATCGCAGCCACTCCCGCCTGGCAGGCCCTGCAGCGCCATCACGACGAGATCGGCGACAAATACCTCCGCGAGCTGTTCGCCGAAGATCCTGAGCGCGGCAGCCAGCTGGCATTGACGGTCGGCGACCTGTACATCGACTACAGCAAGCACCGGGTCACCCGAGAGACGCTGCATTTGCTGATCGACCTGGCCCGCACCGCGCGCCTCGAACAGCAGCGCGACGCGATGTTCTCCGGCGTACACATCAACACCTCGGAGAACCGCGCGGTGCTGCACACGGCGCTACGCGATCCGCGTGGCGTCGAGTTGGTCGTCGACGGGCAGAACGTCGTCGAGGATGTGCACGCGGTGCTGGACAAGATGGGCGACTTCACCGACCGGCTACGCAGCGGCGAGTGGACGGGGGCCACCGGCGAGCGCATCAAGTCCGTCGTCAACATCGGCATCGGCGGCTCGGACCTCGGCCCGAACATGGTGTACCTGGCGCTGCGCCACTACGCCGACGCGGGCATCTCCGCGCGGTTCGTCTCCAACGTCGACCCCGCCGACCTGGTGGCCAAGCTCGATGGACTCGACCCCGCCACAACGCTTTTCATCGTCGCGTCGAAGACGTTCTCCACGCTGGAGACGTTGACCAACGCGACTGCTGCGCGCCGCTGGCTGACCGACGCGCTCGGCGACGCCGCGGTGTCAAAGCATTTCGTCGCGGTCTCGACGAACAAGAAGCTGGTCGACGAATTCGGCATCAACACCGACAACATGTTCGGCTTCTGGGACTGGGTCGGCGGACGCTATTCGGTGGACTCGGCGATCGGATTGTCGGTGATGGCCGCCATCGGCCGTGAGCGCTTCGCCGACTTCCTGGCCGGCTTCCACATCGTCGACGAGCACTTCCGCACCGCGCCGCTGGAGGCCAACGCGCCTGCGCTGCTCGGCCTCATCGGGCTTTGGTACAACGAGTTCTTCGGTGCGCAGTCGCGGGCGGTGCTGCCGTACTCCAACGACATGTCGCGGTTCGCCGCGTATCTGCAGCAGCTGACCATGGAGTCCAACGGCAAATCGGTGCGCGCCGATGGCTCACCGGCCACCACCGAGACAGGCGAAATCTATTGGGGTGAACCGGGAACGAACGGCCAGCACGCGTTCTACCAGTTGCTGCACCAGGGCACACGGTTGATCCCGGCCGACTTCATCGGGTTCTCCCAGCCGACCGACGACCTGGCCACGGCCGACGGTATCGGCAGCATGCACGACCTGCTGATGAGCAATTTCTTCGCCCAGACGCAGGTGCTGGCGTTCGGCAAGACGGCCGAGGAAATCGCCGCCGAGGGCACGCCGCCGGAGGTAGTGCCGCATAAGGTGATGCCGGGCAACCGGCCGACGACGTCGATCCTCGGCACCAAGCTGACCCCGTCGGTGGTCGGTCAATTGATCGCGCTCTACGAGCATCAGGTCTTCACCGAGGGCGTCATCTGGGGCATCGACCCGTTCGACCAGTGGGGTGTCGAGCTGGGTAAGACCCAGGCCAAGGCGCTGCTACCGGTAATCACCAGCGACGCGTCGCCAGCCGAGCAGTCCGACTCCTCGACCGACGCGCTCGTGCGCCGCTACCGCGTCGAGCGAGGCCGCAGCGCCTAGAAGTCACGGAACGCACGCCGCCACCCACGCTCGTCATGAACGGGCGTCGCGGGCGTGCCTCAAGCGTTACGGAAGCGGGATGGACGTGCACGGACCGCCCGGCACGCAAGCGACACCGCCGCCAGGCCCAGCCTCAGCCCACGGCCCACCGGGAACACCGGCTGAGACTTGGCCATTGGAACCGGCCTGGGCACCAGGGCCACCCGGAACCTCCGCACCCGCACCCTGAGGTCCGGCTGAGGGCGTACATGGTGTGCCGTCAGGGTTGAAGCAGGCGGGCGGGTCGTCCGCGAGAGCGGCTGGGGCGAGCGCAATCGCAGCGGTGGCAGCGCCCGCGAACAATATGGGCGTCATCTTCGTCAGTTTCGCGATCATGGAGTTCGGCTACCACAATCGCCGCTTGCCTAAACCTCTAGCGCGCCTAACTGACAACGGGCGGCTAGGCGAATTTCGCGGCGAGCGCGGGCGGCAGCAGCCGCAGCGCCTGAACCAACGGGGCCCACGGCCAGCTCGGCACCGCGGCGCGGCCCGGTTCCCGTTCGATCGCGTCGACCATTGCCCTGGTGCCGGCCTCGTTGTCGACCATCAACTGCGTGGTTTCGGCCTTCGCGGTCATCTCCGACTCGATGTAGCCCGGCTCGATCACCGTGACCTTGATCGGTCCCTTGGCGTATTCGGCGCGCAGCGACTCGCCCAACGACGACACCCCGGCCTTGCTGGCGGCGTAGGCGGCCCTGACACCGGGTACGCCCTTGTTGGCCAGCACCGACGAGATCAGCACGAGATGGCCGCCACCGGCGTTCTTGAACATTTCGATCGCGGTCTCGATTTGTACCAGCGCCGCAACGAGGTTCGTCTCGATGGTCGCCTTGTTGGCCCACAGTTTGCCCGACCCCAGCGGCGCACCCTTGCCGATGCCCGCGTTGACGACGATCCGGTCGATTCGGCCGAGTTCATCGGAGAGCTCGGCAAACACCTTCGGCACCTGCTCATGGTCGGTGACGTCCAGGGCGGCGACCGCGACGGTGATGCCGGGGTGACGCTCGAGCAGTTCGGCTTTGAGCTCGTCGAGCCGGTCGGTGCGGCGGGCGCACAGCGCCAGGTCGCGGCCTTTCGCGGCGAATGCGCGGGCCATACCCGCTCCCAGGCCCGACGACGCACCGGTGATCAGGATCTTCTGCCGAGTCATCGGCCCAGCCTAAATCCCCGGGTCGTCCCCTACCCTTCGGCTGGGGGCCCAACGTTCTCCCCCGCACGCCGGGTGGGCCGCCAGCTTGCGAGGGGATTGCCCCCAGCGCCGGACCTATTTGAGCAGCCGCGACAGTCGTCGGTCAGCCAGGACCTTTCCTCCGGTCTGACAGGTCGGGCAGTACTGGAACGACTTGTCGGCGAACGACACCTCACGCACGGTGTCGCCGCACACCGGGCACGGCAGACCGGTGCGGGCGTGCACCCGCAGCCCCGATCGCTTCTCCCCCTTCAGCGTCGCGGCCTGCTGGCCGACGGAACGTTCGACGGCGTCGGTCAGCACAGAGATCATCGCGTCGTGCAGGGCCGCCAACTGCGCGTCGGTCAGCTTGCCCGCGGTGGCGAACGGCGAAAGCTTGGCGACGTGCAGGATCTCGTCGCTGTACGCGTTGCCGATGCCTGCGATCACCTTCTGGTCGGTGATGACGGTCTTGATCCGCCCGCTGTTGCCCGCCAGCACGCCGGCCAGATCGTCAGGCCCCAGCGTCAATGCGTCCGGTCCCAGCACCGCGATGCCAGGCACTTTGGCCGGGTCGTCGACCAGCCACACCGCCAACCGCTTCTGCGTGCCGGCCTCGGTGAGATCGAAACCAGGTGCCTCCCCTGGAATTCCGAGATGGACACGCAACGCGATCGGACCCTTGCCTGGCTTCAGCGGCGCCGCGGCCAGCTTGTCCGACCACCGCAGCCAGCCCGCCCGCGACAGGTGCGTGATCAGTTGCAGGTCGCCTGCCTCCATGCCGAGGTACTTGCCCCACCGGTTGGCGCCGGTGACGGTCCGACCGTGCAGCACATTGATCGGCGGATCGAAGGTCTTCAGCACCGACAGTGCCGACACGTCGATGCGCCCGACGGTCAGCCCGACGGCGTGACGGCGCAGATGATCGGCGAGCGCCTCGACCTCAGGTAATTCCGGCATGTATCCAGTGTGCCGATCAAGTCCGCACGCGGCGTCCGGCGTCGCGAGTGACCAATGACAGCAGCCAGCTCACGATCGACAGCACGATCGCGGCCCAGATCGCGGTCCACCAGAAATCCTCGATGTAGAGACCCCAGTGGGTGCTGTGCTCGGTGATCCACGAGGTGATCCACAACATCAGCGCGTTGATGACGATGTGGATCAGGCCGAGCGTGAGGATATACAGCGGGATCGAAATGATCTGCACGATCGGCTTGATGATCGCGTTCACCAGACCGAAGATCACCGCGACGACGAAGACGATGCCTGCCCTGGCCAGTGTGGTGTCCCCGCCCACGAAACTGATGCCGGGAACGATCAGGGTGACCACCCACAGCGCAACCCCGGTCAGCGCTGCGCGCAGGAGGAAGCTCCCCATGCCGTTGATCTTGCCACGGCGGACGGTCAGTCGGCGGGTCGCAGCAGGTAAGTGTCCATGATCCAGCCATGCCGGTCGCGCGCCTCGGCGCGCCGCTCGGCGATCTTGTCGCCCACTTCGCCGACGGTGCCGGACACCAACAGCTCGTCCGGCGTGCCCAGATAGGCGCCCCACCAGATTCGGGTCTGCGGCGGGCAACCCAGAAACGAACAGTCGCCGTCGAGCATCACCACGGCGCTGCCGGACAGCCCGTTGTCGCGCAGCTGCCTGCCGGTGGTGACGAGCACCGGTTCGCCGACGTCGTTGAGCGGGATGCGGTGTCGCGCCGTGAGCGCCTGTATCGCGGTGATGCCGGGGATGACGTCATAGTCGATGTCGACCCGGGTGGCGACGGCGTCGAGGATGCGCAGCGTGCTGTCGTAGAGCGACGGGTCTCCCCACGCCAGGAAGGCGCCGACGCCGCCGGGCGCCAATTCGGATTCGATGGCTTCGGCCCACACCTGCGCCCGCGCCGCATGCCAGTCGGCGACCGCCTGCCGGTAGGCCGCACTGTCCGGGGCGGCCCTGGCGCGCTCCGGGTCGGGCAGTTCGACGAACCGGTAGCCGGGCTCGCGGATGAACCGCTCGCAGATCTGTCGGCGCACGGCCACGAGCTCGTCCTTCACTGCGCCTTTGTTCTGCGTCTTGTCCATCGCGAAGAACACCTGGGTGTCGTTGAGCGCAGCCACCGCCTGTGCCGTCACATAGTCCGGATCGCCTGCGCCGATACCGATCACATGGATCCGCCGAGTCACGAGTGCGAGTATGCGGCATCGGCCGTCCCGGGACGGCTTCCGACCCCCTGACCAGTACTTACCGAAGGTACCCGGTACCCGGGGTATTGACATCTTCGGCATTGGGTACCTAACTTTCTAGGTGACAGCAACGAAGGGACGTCAGCGATGACTGCTTCGGTAAAGGCGAGCGCCGCCGCCGGTCGCGAAGAATTCTCCGAGCGCCTGCTGAAGGGCTCGGTCAAGAAGTCGTATGCGCCGATCGTCGACATCGACTGGGACGCCCCGCTGGATCCGGACAAGTTCTTCCTGCCACCGAAGACCGTGTCGCTGTACGGCACGCCGCTCTGGGACAACATGACCCGCGCGCAACAGGTCGAGCTGTCGCGGCAGGAGCTCGTCAACACGCTGTCGGCAGGTATCTGGTTCGAGAACATGTTGAACCAGGCGCTGCTGCGCAAGATGATGCACCAGGACCCCACCGCCCGTGCCACGCACTACGAACTGACCGAGCTCGGCGACGAGACCCGCCACATGATCATGTTCGGCAAGGCGATCGAGCGGGTAGGCGCGAAGCCGGTGCGGCCCAGGCTCTATCAGCGAATGATCATCAATACGCTGCCACTGGCCTTCAGGGATTCACTGCTGTGGGTAGTGGCGCTGATCGGCGAGGAGATCTTCGACTCGCTGCAGCGCCAGATCATGGACGATCCCGACCTGCAACCAATGGTCCAGCGCCTCATGCGCATTCACGTCACCGAGGAGGCCCGCCACATCCAGTTTGCCCGCGACGGGTTGCGCAAGCGCGCCCCTCACATGCGGCGGATCAACAAGATGTGGGTGGCCAACCTGAACGGTCTCGGCGGCTTGTTCTTTCAGTACCTGTTCAGCAACCCGGTGCCGTACCGCCGCGTCGGCCTCGACGCCAAGGAAGCGCGCCGTGTCGCTCGCAGCAGCCCACACCGG